>JBKJJC010000325.1:0-6278 GCA_046598245.1 Rhodoferax sp. | reverse complement strand
CAGAACTGTTGCATGTCCAGCTCGTCCACCAATTCCTTGATGGGTTTGCGAATCAGGGCCTCCACGGTGGCCGTCTGCACCCGGGTGTATTTTTCGTCCGAGACAAAAAACAGCACGTCTTCGACGGGAATCATCTGGATGGCCTGGCGCACCGTGGCCTGTATCCATTGCAGTTTGGCAGGGCCCTGGGGGTTGAGCTGTCCGGCCAGCTTTTGCAGCAGCTGTTGCATGTCCGGTGTATGGGCGGGCAATGGTGTGGGGAAGTCATCCGCGCCGTTGGGGGCCAGGGCCGCAGCACGGTCCGCCATGCGCTTACGAATACGCTCCACCGTCACCAGCAGGCGTTCGCGCTCGGCGGGTTTGAGCACGTAGTCGACCACGCCCTGCTCAAAGGCCTGCACGGCGTATTGGTCGTAGGCAGTGATAAACACAATCTCGCAGCCCGGCCAGCCATCGGCCTCGTCAAAGGTCGGCAATTGGGCGATTTGCCGTGCGGCATCGACGCCGGTCAGCACTGGCATGCGGATGTCGAGGAACACGATGTCGGGGTGGTGCTGCTCGGTGAGCGCCACCGCCTCTTGGCCGTTCTTGGCCTCAGCCACGATGTCAAGCTCTGGCCACACCTCGAGCAGGCGGGCGCGCAGCTGCTCGCGCATCAGGCGTTCGTCATCGGCTATCAGGGCGCGTGTCATGTCTGCAAACTCCATCCATTCAAAGATTTGTCTCTATTTCAAACCGGTACCACGGGCTCAGGCTCGGTGCGTGCTACATACGGAACCGTGATGGTGGCCGTTGTACCGCCGCCCGCAGTCTCGGTGATATTCAGGCTGGCCTTGCCACCGTATAGCAGGGCCAGTCGCTCCCGGATATTACTCAAGCCAATGCCGGTACCTGCGGTGTCGGCCTTGCCAAAGCCCAGCCCCGTGTCGGCCACCGTCACCGCCAGCTTACCGTGCACGATTTCAGCACTCACCGTCAATTGTCCACCCTCTGCCTTGGGTTCCAGGCCATGTTTGATGGCGTTTTCCACCAGGCTTTGCAGCATCATGGGCGGGAACTCGGCGGACATCAAGCCATCGCTGACCCGCAACTCGGTTTGCAATCGCTCTTCCATACGCACCTTCAAAATCTCCAAGTAGGGGCGAATCACCGCCAGCTCTTTGCCCAAATCTCGCGTGCTCTGCGCATTGGCCTCCCGCATGGTTGGCATGCTGGCCCGCAGCAGGGCAATCAGATTTTTTTGCATGGTGCTGGCACGGGGCGGATCGGTTTCGATCAGATGGTCGATGCTGGCCAAGGTGTTGAACAAAAAGTGCGGTTCTACCTGGGCTTGCATGGCCGCCATGCGCGCCTCAATCACCTGGCGCTTCAAGGATTCGGATTCGGCCACCTCGGTGGCTTGCGCCGCCTTGGCCTCTGCTTGAACCGTGCCCTTGTAGGTGATTTTGAGAATACCCGACAGCAGAATGAACCACATGGTCAAGGGCATCAAAGGCTCGCCATAACTGCGGTGGCGGATACGCGGTTGGGACGCCTCTACAGCCGCCTCCAGCGCCTCCTTGGCTTCCTGGTGTGCGCCTTCTATGGCGGACTTAATCTCGCGCTTGGCGTCTTCTACGGCTTCGCGTACGGCCTCGGTATCGGCACCCGGTGGCAACTTGATATTCACCTCGGGTATGGGTGGCACTTCCGGTAGGGTAAGGCCAGATGCGGGCTGCGCAGGCGTGGCGGGAGGGGCCGCAGGCGCGGGAGGCACCGGTAGTGCCGGTACCGCAGGTGCAGCGGCAATTGCCGGGCGGGCTTTGATGCGCACGCCACGGTCGTCGATGGAAATATCCACCCCATCTTTGTAGTCCTTGCTGCTTTTACTCTTGGACGACTCAGACCGCTCACTTTTTCCCGTATTGGCTTTACTGGGGTCTTTGGGCGGAAGTACCTCGACATAGGTCCAACTCAGGGGAGGCAGGTCATCTAGGATGTTCATCGCAATGATCAGCACCAGCGAAAGTCCTAGAAATCTCCACCAGGTAATGCCGACCAACCAATTGCCGTAGCGGTGGTAGGCCAATACTGCGGCTTCGGAAAAACGGGTCCATTTGCTCTGCAAGCTCGGGGAAGTAGATAGGGGGTTCATGGCGGTTGTGCTCGCTTGGCTACTGTGAATGGCTCGACTGTACCCACGCCCCGTAGCGCAGCGCCAGGGCCAACCGACGCACTGCCACTTGGGCAGACAGGCTGCAGCATTCAGTGACGGACCGTTAGTGCACCTGTGCGGCCAAGACCAGGCCCCGTGCGCAAGGCAGGTTTATCATCGGGTCATGTCCAGCCCTCTCGATCTGGCACAAATCCGCTTTGACAATGCCCTGGCGCTGTTCGATGAATTTGTGCGCAACACCATCAAACACCCCGACGCCGCCACCCTCCGGGGATTGGAAGGCCGCTTTGCCGAGAGGGTACAAATACAGCCCAGCTACTGGAGCCAGATCAAGGGCCGCTCACGCCAGATTGGTGAGCGCCTGGCGCGCCAGTTTGAGCAGTTGTGCCACAAGCCCCAGGGCTGGATGGACCAGTTGCACACCGCTGGCAGCACCGCCGCCAAGCCCGGAGCAGCGGCCGCATCGGCTGGCGACAGCCATGCACCCCGAGACGATGACGAGCGTTTCATCGTAGGCCTAGTACTGACTTACTATCGACGCCATCCGCAGCGGGCACGCACCCGATTGTTGGACCTGCTGGGTGAGGTTTTGACCTCTTCGGCAAACGAACCCAAGCCCGGGACGCCACCTGGCGACAAGCCCGCCACACCCGCAAAAGTGCCGCCGGCTTCTGCACCCACCACTACCGATGCCCACGCCCTGTGGCTGCGTTCACAGGTCGGTGTTGCACCTTTGCGACGAAAAAAATGACTTCTTTATCTTTTGAATAAATTCGGTTTACTCAAGATAAAGCTTCATTTATCATTTGATCAAGTTTGCAGTAGCCACCACAGCCTTAGGCAACCGGCACCGCAAGTCCGATCAACCCCTCACCCGTTATCCATGGTCTTGTCGTCGTTGGAAATTGCTTGGTCCAGTCTGTGTGTAGCGCAGCAGGGGTTCAAGCAGCAGAACCGTGTTGTGTCGAGTGGGAATAACCGTCGCGCCCTGCCTGGGGCGTCTGTGGGCTGAGCGTCACCGATTGCAGGTGGCGCGGTCTCTCCACAGAAGCCCGGGTGCGAAAGCAGTCCGGGCTTTTTTGTACCTTGTTATTACTGACCCATCAACCTGAAGGAATCACCTGTGTCCCATTTCACGCTATTACCCGCTAATTTTTGTCTGCAAATCCCCAAGCGATCCCCCCGCTTCGTATTTGGCGATGCCAGACCCCCCAGTTGTAAATAAATCAATCGGGCCCGCGCCCCAGCGGCCGCGCCCCAGTCAGGAGACACCACCATGGTAGAAAGTTTTCACACCCGGACCTTGCCGTACTACAGCCCACGCGGCCCGTCCGCTCGTCGCCTCTTAGTCGGCATCTTGCGGGCAGTCAGCCACAGCTTGGCCCAGTTGTCGCGCAGTCTCAGCGCCACCGAGCGTGCCCGCGATCGCACCCAAGGCGAAGCGGTGTACGAGTTTTATGCAGAAGCCGGAGCGCCAGAAGGCGCCTTGTATGTGAACGGCCATTTGGTCGGCCATGTACAGGGCGTGACGCGGCTGTAAGCTGCGGAGCGTGGGGGCCAGTCCTACAATCGCGGGTTGCGCCCACCCCGGCGCCAACACCTTCCCACAAGGAACCGCGATGACTGCCACACCCTCTGTTTTTGCCCAACGTATAGCCAGCGCCCAAAGCACCCTGACGGAGCTGGGCCTGGCGGCTTGCCTGGTGCCGTCCAGCGACCCCCATTTGTCCGAATACCTGCCGGCACGCTGGCAAGGCCGTGAGTGGTTGTCGGGATTTACCGGCTCCATGGGCACCTTGGTGGTGACGCGCGACCGCGCCGCATTGTTTGCTGACAGCCGCTACTGGACACAGGCCGAAGCTGAGCTGGCCGACACCGGTATCGAACTGGTCAAGATCGACACCGGCGCCTCGACCCACCACGTGCAATGGCTGGCGCAGAATACCGGCGATGGCAAAGTGGTCGGGGTGGACGGCGCTGTGCTGGGCCTGGCCGCCGCACAGCAGTTGCGCGACGTATTGGCCAAGGTGGGTGCCACTGTACGCACCGACGTTGACCTGTTTTCCCACATCTGGCCTGACCGCGCCTCTTTGCCGCTGGCCCCCGTCTACGAACATGACGCCGCGTTTGTTAGCGCACCCCGCGCTGCCAAGCTGGCCCAAGTGCGCTCGGCCATGGCTCACCTCGGTGCCAGCCACCATTTCATCTCGACAGTGGATGACATCGCCTGGTTGTTCAACCTGCGCGGCTCCGATGTGTCTTACAACCCGGTCTTCCTGGCCCATGCTGTGATAGACGGCATAACCGCCACGCTATTTGTGGGCGCCGGCAAAGTGCCAGCCGATCTGGCCGCACGCTTGAAACAAGACGGCGTACAAGTGCAAGACTACGCGCAAGCTGGCCCGGTCTTGGCCGCCCTGCCCGCCAGCGCCGTGTTGCTGCTAGACCCACGCCGCGTGACGCTGGGTCTGCGCGAAAGCGCGCCACCGGCCGTGAAGGTGGTCGAAGCCATCAACCCCAGCACCTTGCTCAAGAGCCGCAAAAATGCGTCTGAAGCTGCCCATGTGCGCGCCGCCATGGAGCAAGACGGGGCCGCCATGTGCGCCTTCTACGCCTGGTTTGAAGCCGCGCAAGGCAAGGAGCGCATCACCGAGCTGACCATCGACGAGCACCTGACAGCAGAGCGCGCCAAGCGCCCCGGTTTTGTTGGCCTGTCCTTCAACACCATTGCCGGCTTCAACGCCAACGGCGCCATGCCCCATTACCGCGCCACGCCCGAGAGCCATGCGGTCATCGAAGGCAATGGCCTGCTGCTGATCGACTCCGGCGGCCAGTACCCTGGCGGCACCACCGACATCACCCGCGTGTGGCCCATCGGCACCCCCAGTGCGGAGCAAAAGCGCGACTACACCCTCGTGCTCAAGGGCACGATTGGCCTGTCGCGCGCCCGCTTCCCGCTGGGCACGCTGTCGCCCATGCTGGACGCGCTGGCGCGTGCACCGCTGTGGGAACACGGCATGGACTACGGCCACGGCACCGGACACGGTGTGGGCTATTTCCTGAATGTGCACGAAGGCCCTCAGAGCATCTCCAAAGCCATCCCCGACGCCAACATGGCCATGCAACCGGGCATGATTACCTCCATCGAGCCCGGCTTGTACCGAGGTGGCCAATGGGGCGTTCGCATCGAGAACTTGGTGTTGAATGTGGCGGCAGCTACCAGCGAGCCGTTCGGCGAATTCCTGGAGTTTGAGACGCTGACGCTGTGCCCCATCGACACCCGCTGCATCGACCTGAGCCTGATGCGTGCCGACGAAATCGCCTGGCTGAACGGTTACCACACCACTGTGCGTGCACGCCTGAGCCCGCTGGTCAGCGGTGCGGCGCTGGACTGGCTGGTGCACCGCACCCAAGCCATCTGACCGGGCTGTGACGACGACCCTGGGCACGCGGGTAAGTCCGGGGCAGGGTAAGCCCGCATAGTGGGCTAAATTGCGGTACGGAACTTGCAAGCAGGTCTACAATAATTTGACCAAATGGTTAGCTTTTGTCCATGAAACCTGATCAACCCACCGCCGCCCCCCATGCCATCCAAACGCCCAGCCCCCAGCCCGAGGGCAAAGCCGCGTCG
Source organism: Rhodoferax sp. (assembly GCA_046598245.1). Classification (GTDB taxonomy): domain Bacteria; phylum Pseudomonadota; class Gammaproteobacteria; order Burkholderiales; family Burkholderiaceae_C; genus Allorhodoferax. The sequence goes on along the minus strand of JBKJJC010000325.1, from coordinate 492 downwards.
CCCACCGCGGTAGAGGTGCACAACGCCAGCCTGGTCTACCAAACGGCGGACACACCGGTCAAAGCCCTTAGCAATATCGATCTGCGCATTGGTGAAGGTGAGTTTGTCTCCCTGATCGGCCCTTCGGGCTGCGGCAAGACCACGCTGTTGCGTGTGATTGCCGACCTGGAGCACATCACCGAGGGCAGCGTGCTGGTCAACGGTGTCAGCCCGCACGAGGCCCGCTTGGCCCGTGCTTATGGTTATGTGTTCCAGGCACCGGCTTTGTTTCCTTGGCGCACCGTTTTGGGCAATGTGATGCTGCCGCTGCAGATTCAGGGCGGAGACAAAACACAAAACCGCAGCACGGCCATGGCGCATCTGGAGCGGGTGGGACTCAAGGGTTTTGAAGGCAAGTACCCGTGGCAACTGTCAGGTGGCATGCAGCAGCGTGTATCCATCGCCCGCGCACTGGCCTTTGAGCCCAAGATTTTGATGATGGACGAGCCATTT
>JBKJJC010000214.1:0-4336 GCA_046598245.1 Rhodoferax sp. | reverse complement strand
TAGCCCTGCATGGTGTTGTCGTAAGTCTGCCAGCGCCTGTGCCCCGAGTGGCGCGCGCTGCTGCTGAAATACCCCACCCGGTTTTTGATCGGCTCCGACACTTGGGTCAACCAGCGCTGGCAGACTTACGACAACACCATGCAGGGCTACCGGGCCTGGCTGGGAGAGTTGCCCGCCGATGTGGCGCGTAATATTGGGTGGAACAATGGCGCGCGCCTTTTTGACGTGCCCACACCACCAACGACCTCCCCACCATGATCCAACTCCACTACGCCCCCGCCACCGCCAGCATGATCCCGCACCTGCTGCTGGAAGAAATCGGCACCCCGTTTGAACTGGTGCTGGTGGACAACACGGTGGGCGCGCACCGCCAGAGCGCTTACCTGGCGCTCAACCCCAATGGCCTGCTGCCGGCGCTGACCGACGGCGACGGCCTGGTGCTGTACGAGACCGCCGCCATCTGCCTGCACCTGTGCGATACGCACCCCCAGGCCGGCTTGGCCCCAGTGGTCGGCACTGCCGAACGTGCCCATTTCTACAAGTGGCTGATGTGGCTGACCAACACGCTGCAAAGTGCGTTGATCGTCTACTTTTACCCCCATCGCTGGGCCAACGAGGGCAATGCTGCCGGTGTCGCTGAAGTCAAGGCTCATGCCCAAAGCAAGATCGACGGCATGCTGGACCAGTTGGACGCCGAACTGGCCCGCCACGGCGGCCCCTGGTTCATAGGCAACACGTTCAGCGCACTAGACCCTTACGTCTTCACGCTATGCCGCTGGACCCGCAATTTCAGCCACCGCCCGGCGCGGGAGTTGCCGCACCTGGGTCCGTACCTGCAGCGGGTGCTGGTGCGGCCGGCGAGCCAGCGGGTGATGGCGACGGAAGGGTTAAGCGCGCCGTTTGTCTGAACGGGCGCAGTGCAATGCGCAGATCAATCTCGGCGACGCGACTTGGAATGACAGAAGGGGTGGCGGGTAACGGTCAGAGTAAAAAATACCGGGTATAAATCAACTTTCGAATCACCTTCGGTTCGTCGGAGTACCCCATGCGCGCACTGCCAATCTCTCTGTTGACCCTCGTTGTTCTTGCCGCCTGTGGCGGCGGTGAGAGCCCGACGCCCGCAACAAATATCAGCCTGTACAAGAGCTTCGGCTCCGTACAGTGCTCTGGTGGCGGTACGTCGTTGCAAGCCATGGAGGGCCAGCTCGCGCAAGCGGGCGTGAAGGTGCTCAGTTCTACCTGCGGAATAGATGGCAATGCCTACCCAGCGGTGTGCGGTGCGGCAGACGGCCGTATCGGCATATTTGAAGTGCCTGCGCCCCAGGCCCAGGCTGCTGAGACGGTCGGATTCTCTGCGTTAAGCAAGCTGCCAAATGCTTCCAAGGTCGCTTGTCAGTAAATGACCCTGCGTGCCTAGACCCATGCACTGCGGTAGTCAGCCGCGTACGTTTCCAGCGTAGCCCACCCCTTGCAACAGGCTCCCTTTAGGCCGTCCAATTTGCATTCGCGTGCCAACTGGCGACCCACAAAGGCAGGTCGGCAGCGGGCATAGGGCGCGCGATGCCATAGCCTTGTGCCAGCTCACACCCCATGGCCAACAGCAGTTGACCATGCGCCGCTGATTCCACACCTTCGGCAATAACACTGCGCTTAAATGCGCCTGCCAGACCGATGACACCTTGCACAATGGCCAGGTCATCCGCGTTTGTCAGCATGTCGCGCACAAAGCTCTGGTCGATCTTGAGTGTTTCGGCTGGCAGGCGCTTGAGGTACGTCAGTGACGAGTAGCCGGTGCCAAAGTCGTCCAACGCGAAGCCCACACCAATTGCTTTGCAAGCTTGCATGACTACACCCGCCCGGACGGTGTCCTCCAGAGCGCTGGTCTCCACCACCTCAAGCTGCAGGCAGTGCGGTTTTACGTTCCCATGGGCGGCCAGCATCTGGGCCAGGCGCTCGACGAAGTCAGCCTGCTGCAACTGGCGCGCACCAATGTTGACACTCACCGGCAACTCCAGGCCTTGGCCGTGCCAAGCACCCATCTGGGCAATAGCCGTAGCGATCACCCATTCACCCAGTTCAACGCTCAGCGAGTGGCCTTCGATGATGGGTAAAAAGGCGGCGGGGGGTAGCAAACCCCTCTGCGGGTGTTGCCAGCGAATGAGCGCCTCAGCACCGACCACCACACCCGTCTTCATGTTCACTTTGGGTTGGTAGTGCAGCACGTACTCGCGGTCCTCCAATCCACGCGCAATGCCTTGAATACTTCCGCGCTGGGTTTGCATCGCGGTCGCCGAGGCCACGTCAAAGTAGTGGTATCTGCTCTTGCCGGAGTCCTTAGCGATGTACATGGCCTGGTCGGCATGGCGCAGCAGCAAGTCAGCATCGGCACCATCTTGCGGGTAAAGCGTGACGCCTATGCTGGCAGATACACGCAGCACCGCATCGCCCACGGTGATGGGTTGTGATGCGGCCTGTAGCAGCCGTGCCAAGACGGGTTCGCAATCTGTCGGGTCTTCCAGATCTACCAGCAACGCGACAAATTCGTCACCCCCAATGCGTGCCAGCGTGTCGCCCTCTCGCAGTGCCTGCTTGATGAGTGGCGATAACAAGACCAGCATTTCATCGCCCACACCATGGCCATGGGTGTCATTGACCTGTTTGAAGCCGTCCAAGTCGAGATAGGCCACGGCAAGGGAGTTGCCCCGGCGCTGGCTCAGCAGCATGGCTTGGTTCAGCCGGTCGGCGAGCAGCACGCGGTTGGGCAGGTTGGTGAGCGCGTCATAGTGGGCGATGCGTTCCAGGTGCTGTTGCTGTTGTTTCTGCGCCGTGATATCCGTGAACAACGAGACGTAGTGTTGTGCGGTACCGCTGACCGCGCGCACGACGCTGATGGTCTGCATCTCGGCGTAGACCTCTCCGTTCTTGCGTCGGTTCCAGACTTCGCCAGCCCAGTGGCCGTTCTCCGCGAGGCTGCTCCACTGGGCCGCATGAAACTGGGCCGTGTGCCGGTCCGACTTGAGCATGCGGGGGTTCTGCCCTATCGCTTCATCGCGCAGGTAACCGGTGATGCGGGTAAATGCGTCGTTCACGTCCACGATGGTACCCGCCGTGTCGGTGATCAAAATGCCTTCGCGGGCGTGTGTGAAGACGCTAGCCGCGAGTTGCAGTTTTTCAGAGTCGGCACTCTTGCTGATGGCCAACGAGGTTAAAACGGCAAAGTCTTCAATCGATTTCAGATCCGCAGGAGTAGGCGCCTTGGGTTGGCGGTGGTAGATGGCAAAAGAGCCTTGCACTTTGCCTTCTCCCGAAATGATGGGCTGCGACCAGCAAGCCACCAACTCTGCCCGTTTGGCAAGGTCGCGGTGGACGGTCCATGCGGGGTGCGTCTGGATGTCTTCGACGATCACCGTCTTACCGGTAACAACTGCCTTCGCGCAGGAGCACATTGCAGGGTCGATGGCAACGCCGTCCATGCCAAGCTTGTAAAAATCCGGAAGGCTGGGAGCCGCACCGTGGTGCAAATGTTTGCCGTCCCCGTCCAGCAACATAATGCCGCACACCGTGCCAGGGTTCAGTGCTTCTACGTCATGAACAATCCGTTCGAGGATGGTGTTTCGTGCAACCCTATCCGTCAGCATTTTCAACACCGACTGCAGGTGCTGCTTGTGGCGTTCGGCCAATTTGCGCTCGGTGATGTCGCGCAGGAATGCGGCAAACATCCGGTTGCCGTCGATTTCGAGGTCGCTGAAGGAAATTTCTAGGGGGAACTCATGACCGTCGCAGTGCAGTCCCGTGGTGTGGACGGTGCGCCAATCGAGCCGTTTTTGCCCCGTTGTCATATAGTGGCCCAGCCCGTGTTTATGGGCATCGCGCAAACGCTCAGGTTGCAATATGGCCAGCGGCTGTCCTTGGGCTTGGTCTGGTGAATAGCCAAAGATCACTTGCAATGCGGGATTGGCATAGCGGATGGTGCTCGATGCGTCGATGACGATCACCGCGTCTGCTGCGATTTCCCACAGCAATTGACTGTGCCGTTCACTCAGGCCGAATGGCTTGACACCAGGTGACGATGTTTCGCTGCCCAAAGTGGCTGCAGCCCCAACTGGTTTTATCGGTTTGGCCATGGACGTCTCCAGCCCCTACCGCCCGGACCGCGCCAGATACCGCTTGCGCCAGAACACCACCAGCAGTGTCAGCGCAACCAGCACCATAAAGCCCGTTGCTATTGCGGCACCGCTTTCCTTGTGGATCAGCGGCAAGGCGTCGAAATTCATGACAAAAAAGACGGTGATCAGGTTCAGCGGCAGAAAAATCGCAGTCAGCGCGGTCAGTGTGC
>JBKJJC010000255.1:0-5510 GCA_046598245.1 Rhodoferax sp. | reverse complement strand
CATCAAGGCGCTACGCGAAGGTTTGACGGCCAACCGCATCGAATGGATCGCGGGCATCATCAACGGCACCACCAACTACATCCTCTCGGAAATGAAGGACAAGGGCGTCAGCTTTGCCTCAGCACTGGCCGACGCACAGGCGCTGGGCTATGCCGAGGCAGACCCCACGTTCGACGTGGAAGGTATAGACGCTGCGCACAAGCTCACGCTGCTGGCATCCAATGCCTTTGGCGTGCCCATCCAGTTTGACAAGGTGCATGTGGAAGGTATCACGCAGCTGGACGCGGTCGACATTGCCTTTGCCGAGCGGCTGGGTTACCGCGTCAAGCTGCTGGGCATTGCCAAGCGCAACCCGCAGGGGCTGGAGTTGCGCGTGCACCCTACGCTGGTGGCCGCCGACCATTTGCTGGCACAGGTCAATGGTTCCATGAACGCGGTGATGGTCAAAAGCGACGCCGCCGGCGTGACCCTGTACTACGGCGCCGGGGCGGGCTCCGAGCAAACGGCCTCTGCGGTGATTGCCGACTTGGTGGACCTGGCCCGTTCCAGCGGCGTGGTGCACCGGCACCGCGTGCCGTCGCTTGCGTTCCAGCACAGTGCCATCGTTGCGCTGCCGGTGGCCGCCATCGACGATGTGGAGACTGCTTACTACCTGCGGCTAGATGTGGCCAAGTTGTCGCGCACGCTGCCCCAAGTTCTGGCCCACTTGGCTGATGCCGGCGTGCGGGTGCGGCAGTTGGATGTGCTGGACCACCCCCATGACCCCGAGTTGAACGCCGTCGTGGTGCAGACCGAGCCCACGCAGCAGCGCGTGTTGCGCGTGGCCCTGACCGCGCTGGAGCAACTGCCCACGGTCATGGGTTTTGCCAAGACCATCCGTATGGAGGGCCTGGGCTGAAATTGCACACTCTGGCGGTGTGGTGATTCGAAGACGGTGACCTTGGTGGTTGCGACAAGAAACATTCACGCCGCCAAACACACCCCCTCGTGGTACACGCATGTAGCCGGGTCGGCCTCGGCGGCACCTACAGCGGCCATAATCCCGCCAGAATGAAAACTAAGTTATTGCATCCGGCAGCCATACTGGTGTTGTCGTTCCTAGCGGTCATCGCTTTTGGCACCGGGCTGCTCATGCTGCCGCTCTCCCATGCCGAAGGCCGGGTTGCACCTTTTCTTACCGCCTTATTCACCGCCACTTCAGCCGTTTGTGTTACGGGCCTAGTGGTGGTGGATACCGGCAGCTACTGGAGTGGCGCCGGCCAAGTGATCATCATGGGCCTATTCCAAATAGGCGGCTTTGGCATGATGACATCGGCGACTCTGATGGGCTTGCTGGTCAGCGGGCAGATGCGCCTGCGCAACCAATTGCTGCTGCAAGCCGAAACCCATTCGCTGGCGCTGGGCGACGTCAAAAGCGTGGCAAAGCTGGTGTTATGGGTCACAGTTATCACCGAGTTGGTCATGGCCATTGCGCTGACCTTACGCTTTGCGTTTGGCTACGGCATGCCTTGGGGTGAGGCGGGGTGGCATGGGTTGTTTCACGCGGTGTCGGCCTTCAATAACGCCGGCTTCTCCACCTGGGGCGACAACGTGATGCGCTTTGTCGGCGATGCCTTTGTTTTGGGGCCGCTGATGCTGGCCATAGTCATAGGCGGGCTGGGCTTTCCGGTGCTGCACGAACTGATGGTGGAGGGTACACACCGTCGACCCAAGTTGAGCATGCATGCGGTACTGACCATATGGGGGTCGGCCGCGTTGATTCTGTTTGGTGCGGCCATCGTCTGGCTGGCAGAAATGAACAACCCCAAGACGCTGGCTCCTTTGTCGTGGGGTACACAAGCGCTGGCGTCGCTGTTTACATCGGTCTCGGCGCGTACGGCCGGGTTCAATGCGCTGGACATTGGCGCTTTGAATACTGAAACACTGGCGCTGCATTACTCCCTGATGTTCATCGGCGGGGGCAGCGCCGGCACCGCCGGAGGGGTCAAAGTGACGACTTTTTTTGTGCTGGTGCTGGTGGTGTGGAATGAAATCCGGGGCCATCAGGATGTCGAATTCCGGGGGCGGCGGATTGCTAACTCGGTGCAGCGCCAAGCCATCACTGTGCTGGCCCTTGGGGCCGCGGTGGTGACGCTGGCCATGTTGCTGATCTTGCCTTTGACGACGCTGCCCTATGAAAAGGTGCTGTTTGAAGTCATTTCGGCGTTTGGCACGGTGGGGCTGTCCACCGGCATTACCGCAGAGCTGGTGCCTGGGGCACAGTTCATACTGATCGTATTGATGTTTCTGGGACGCGTGGGTGTGGTGACGCTGGCCGTAGCGCTTGCAACCAACCAGATGCGTCGCAATTACCGTTACCCTGAGGAGAAACCCATTGTTGGATAAAGCAGGTATTAAAAAATCGGACAGCGTGGTCGTCATCGGGCTGGGCCGTTTTGGCACCGGGGTGGCCAAATCACTGGTCGAGCTCGGCCATGATGTGCTGGCCATCGAGGCCAATGGCGAAACCGTGGAGGAGCTCGCCGGGGTGCTACCCCACATCGTCCAGGCAGACTCCACCGATCTCGAAACCCTGCGCCAGCTAGGGGTCCAAGACTTTGCGCATGCCGTTGTCAGCATTGGTAGCGACCTTGAAGCCAGTGTGTTGACCGTGTTAAACCTTGGCCAACTTGGGGTAAAGGACATTTGGGCCAAGGCCAACAACCCACAGCATGGCCAGATTGCCGAGCGGGTCGGGGCGCACCACGTCGTCTATCCGGAAACCGATATGGGTGAGCGCGTGGCACATCTCGTCACGGGAAAGATGATTGACTTCATAGAGTTTGACGATGGCTTTGCCATTGCCAAGACACGCTCACCCAAGGAAACCCACAACAAGTCGCTGGCCACGTCCGAAGTGCGCAAGCGCCATGGCATCACGGTGGTCGGCATCAAACGCCGCCATGAAGACTTCATCTACGCCATGCCCGACACTGAAGTCAAACCCGGCGATCACCTGATCGTGGCGGGTCCAACCCGCAAGGTGGAGCGTTTTTCCGCCTTGTATTGATCGACCCTCTTTTTAGCCCAAAAGTACGGTGCCAGTGAACGGCGGCTGTATCAGCGGCGCCAGCCGCTGCACCGTCATCTCCACAAACGCCGTCACCGCGCGCGGCACATGGCGGCGGCTGGGGTAGACCACGTACAGATTGCCCACGCTGCTGGCAATGCCGGGTAACACCTCGACCAGCTCGCCGGATTGGAAGCTGGGCTGCAATGAGCCAATGGGCAGCAGGCAAATGCCCAAGCCCCCGATGGCGGCCTTCTTCAGCGCAGGGCCGGTGTTGGCGCTGAAGCGGCCGGTCACGGTGATCTGCGTGGGGCCATCCGGACCGTTCAATCGCCAGGTGGTCGGTCCAGCGGAGCCCGTGGCGCGGATGCAGTCGTGTGCCGCCAAGTCTTCCACGTTGCGCGGTGTGCCGCGCACTGCCAGGTAGGCCGGACTGGCTGCAAGGGCCAAGTAACTGCTGGCTACCCTGCGGGCGACGAGGCTGGAGTCGGGCAGCTCCGGGCTGCCGCGAAACGCCACGTCAATGCCCTCGCCAATGAAGTCGGCCATCGCGTCGGCCAGCACAAACTCCAGTTGCACGCCGGGGTACAACTGCAAAAACTCGGCGATCCACTCCATCTGGAAGAACTCAAAAAACCCGGCCGACGCTGCGACGCGAATGCTGCCCTTGGGTGCCTGGCTCTCGCCGGCCAACTGGCTGGCCGCGTCGTTCAGTGCGTCGATCTGCCCGGCGCACTGGTCAAACAAAGTGCGCCCTGCGTCGGTCAGCGTGAGCTTGCGGGTGGTGCGCTGGAGCAGGCGGGCTTGCAGCGCGTCTTCCAACTGCGCCACCTGGCGGCTCAGCGTGGTGGGTGGCATGGCCAGGCGACGCGCCGCTTCGGCAAAACTGCCGGCCTGCACCACCTGCACAAAAAGGGCCAACTGGTTCAGGTCGAGCATGGTATTCCTAACGAAAACGGCATAGTGAATGCCGATTGTGGCATCTAGTCAAGTAATGACTGCGACCTTACGCTACTAGCACCATGAATGCACGCACACCCTTCCACCGCAACACCATCGAACGTTCCGTGGTCCAACACACCCGTGGCAGTACCCATGGCCCCATCACCCGGCTGGTCAGCCCGTCGGACCTGGGGCAGGTGCTCAAGCCGTTTATTTTCTTGGACCGGTTTGAGGCGCCCGCGGGCGGCCAGCCACCGGCCTTTGGCATGCATCCGCATTCGGGCATTGCCACACTGACCTACCTGATCAGCGGCCAGGCAGGCTACGAAGACACCACCGGCGACCACGGCGCGCGCGGCACGCTGCCCACCGGTGGCGTGGAGTGGATGATGGCCGGCGGCGGCGTGTGGCACACCGGCGCACCGATCAATACCGAGCGTGTGCTTGGCTTCCAGTTGTGGGTGGCGATGCCGCCCGCGCTGGAGCTGGCCACCGCCCATAGCATCTACCTGGGGCCTGAAAGTGTGCCCCGCGTTGGCCCAGTGCGTGTGCTGTTGGGCAGCTACGCAGGGCAAACCAGCCCGATACCTGCGCCGTCTGATATGACCTATCTGGGCGTGCACCTGAAGGCTGGTGAAACCTGGCGTTTTGAGCCACCCGCAGGCCACACCGTGGCATGGATGGCGGTGGGCGAGGGCGCATTAACGGCACCCGCAACACTGGTCACGGGAGATCTGGTCTCGTTTGATGAATCCGGCGCGCCCATCACCTTCACAGCGCAGGCTGACACGGCCTTTGTAATGGGCTCCGGCGTGTTGCATCCGCATGATTTGTTCATGGGGCCGTACTCGGTGCACACCAGTGCCGCGAGCCTGCGCCAGGGCCAAGCAGGCATCCGCACGCGGGCGCAGTTGCTGCGCCAGCAGGGGCGGCTGTGACGCCCTTGCAATTCACCACCACCCCACCCACCAACCTGGAGCTACCCTTGAACACCGCAACAACTACCAAGCTTTTTGAGCCCTACCGCATGGGCAGCATCACCCTGAGTAACCGCTTGGTCATGAACCCCATGACACGCTGCCGCGCCGATGCCACCGGCACGCCGCAAGCATTGATGGCCGAGTATTACGGCCAGCGCGCTACGGCTGGTTTGATCGTGAGCGAAGGCATTGCGCCATCGGCCAACGGCAAAGGTTACGCCCGCATCCCTGGCCTGTGGAGCGATGAACAGGTGCAGGCCTGGAAACCGGTAGTGGCTGCGGTGCATGCCAAGGGCGGCAAAATCTTTGCGCAGTTGATGCACTGTGGCCGCGTGAGCCATGCTGCCAATATGGCTGCTGGCACCAAAATATTGGCACCCAGCGCCGTAGCACTGGCCGGGCAGATGTACACCGATGCATCCGGTCCACAAGACTACCCCGTGCCGCAAGCCATGACCGAGGCTGATATCACCCAGGCCAAGGCCGAGTTTGTGCAGGCCGCCAAAAACGCGATTGCCGCCGGTTTTGACGGTGTTGAA
>JBKJJC010000282.1:0-12251 GCA_046598245.1 Rhodoferax sp. | reverse complement strand
AGCCAAGCGGAAATAAGATTTGCATGCGCCTCCACGCCCGGATAGACCTGACCCACTGGCGTAACTCGCAAATCAAGCAGCCCAGGCGCGGTCGTGCCTATGAGAATGATTTTGTCTTTGAGGCTATCAACAGGCAGGCGGCCGGCGAGAACATCGGCAGCTGAAACATAACGATAGGAGCCACCTTTTACCCCGCCGGCGCCACGGTATGGCACCAAGGTTGAAACGTGCCTGTCCACTGCAATCGACAGAGAGGCCCGGCCTTCCTTGAGCAGAATTCGATCCAGACCCTGGTAACTGCGCGATAACCACTGTTCATCGGAAAAGCCGGGGATCACTTTGGGTGATCCCGCCAGCCGTCGGAACATGGCCAGCGCAAGTGACTCGTAATAGTGGCCCTTGTACTCCGCCAACAAGGGCAGTGAGCGTACAACTCCATCGATATCTGGCGTGGTGTTGAAGTGACCGGCTACCGGAGCAGCCTTGGCCAAAATATCGATGTTGGAACCATACCCAGTCCAAGTGTAGGCTTCTAAGTTTCGGCCTCTGAGATCGCTCTTAGACATAACAGGCGCAGGCAATACACCTACGGTACGCCCGTCTCCATCGCTGCTAAAGTAATAGCCCAGAACGATAGGTCGATTTTCAAGCAACTTGGCAAACAGTGCGTCGTAATCCAGCTCAGGCTGCAACTGCTTGACCCGCTCCGCAAAACCGGCCTGGTCTTTGAACTCGCTGCGTGCCAGTTCGTTCAAACGCCCCAGCCCTGAACTATCGTCGGGTTCGGCAAATACGATGTCAAAGCCCAACAGCGCTATGTGTTGCTGGCTAAAAAGAACATCGACCAAGCGGCCAACTTTGTTGCGTCCCCAAGGGAAACGACCAATCTCCGCGAGACTCTTTTCGTCGATGTCAACGATGACAATACGCTCATCCAGCGTGTTGGGCATCGTTGCCCTCAGTCGGGTGTCGTAGATAACATCGTCCAACCGCTGCATCGTCCCCAACGCCACAATCCCAGTGGCGTGAAGCAAGACCAAAACAAGCGGAATCAGCGTAACCGCAATCCGTTGCCAATGCTTAGCTAACGTTTTCATTTGCATTACCTTGAAAACTGGCGCGCATTGGACACCACTGTAAGGCTAATGCCCCTCAGGTCTGTACGAATTGCATTTGCGTGCCCGCCAACTCGATCAAGTCGCCATTTTTTAAGGCTACCGGATCTGCCTTGATGGGAGAACCGTTCAGTGTTGGGTTTCCAGCACCCTCAACGTGGTGCACCACAAAACCTTGTTGGCGACGGGTAATTGCCGCCACTGCAACACCTGGCTTGCCAATGGTCGTGACCACCTTGGTCAGCGGAACTTCACGTCCCGAAGCGGCACCCGACAGCACTTTGATTGATGCAGTGAAAGCGCCCATGCCAATGGAGTCACCGCCGGAGAGCGGAGCAGAAGCCGACCGCGGCGAACCCATAGGGACACCTGCCGGTGGTCTGGCTTTCACCACCATGGTCTTGTCAAAATTATCGGTCTCACCGTCGCCAACAAACTTGATCTTGTATTTACCGATCTCGATGCTGTCGCCGTTTTTCAATTGCTGCTTTTTGACAGCCTTGCCATTCAAATAGGTGCCATTGGTGCTGTTAAGGTCTTCCAGTACGACATCGCCACCACTCATCTGCAGCACGGCGTGCTCACCACTGACGGCCAAGTTGTCGATAACGATGTCGTTGTACGGTCTACGCCCCAAGGTGGTTTTGTCCTTGGTGAGTTGTACTTCCTTGATCACGACCTCATCGATCGAAACGATCATTTTCGGCATGATCGACTCCTTTTTCTGTAATTTGTTTCTGGAAAACGCTGCTGCATCTTACTTCCCCAACCAGCGCGCGATTAAACCGCGCTTTTCTGGCGCCTCATGCACTTCTACCAACAGCACCGAAATATTGTCCCGGCCACCATTTTCATTGGCCTGATCAATCAGCTGTTTAGCCTTTTGTTCAAGCGTCAATTCCGAAGTAACAATTGTATGGATCCCATCGTCGTCGACCATATCGGACAAGCCATCAGAACACAGCAGGTACAAATCTCCGACCTGTACTTGGTGCTCGTTGACCTCCAGCAGAACCGACTCGTCCACACCAAGCGCGCGGGTAACCAAGTTTTTGATGGACGACGTAGCTGCCTGCTCGGGCGTAATTAATCCAGCGTCCATCTGCTCCTGCAGCAAAGAATGGTCCTTGGTAATTTGATCCAACATCCCCGTACGCAGCCTATAGCAACGGGAATCACCAATATGGCCTAATACCAATCGATCATCTCTAAAAACACCGACTACCAGCGTGGTGCCCATGCCGGCATAACTCGCATTTGAATTGGCGGAGTTGAAAATGGAGCGGTTGGCATTGTCAACACAAATATCCATCGCACGACGCACTTCCTTGGCCTTAATGCCACTGCCTGCTTCGGTCAACCAACGGCTCAATTCCGACTTGATGAAAGCAGTAGCCATGCCGCTGGCAATTTCACCAGCGTTGTAACCGCCCATGCCATCCGCCAAGACTACCGTCAGTGATGCTTCGTCGTACACCACCGAGTCTTCGTTATTGTCTCGGGCTCGGCCCGGGTCTGTTTTTGCGCAAAAGTGGTAATTCATGGGGTGCTTAATTCGCTTCCCCGGGTTGTTTCACCCGTTGGACAATAGTTTTTTCGAAATCTACCGCAGACTCGGAAACCTTGGCGGTGGAATCCCCTTCGTTTTGATTTCCACCTTGCACAACTGCCGAAAATGCGACGGTTTTATCGGCCGCTGGCTTCACTTGCGACACAGGGGCGGGGGCAGCAACAGGGATCGAACCGGACATCTGGCCCATCACACTGCGCAAGTCCACTGCAAACTGGTCTCCCGTCTGATACCGCGTTTCAGGCCTTTTACTCAAGGACAAAGCTACAACATCAGCCAAATTTTGGGACAACTCGGAACGAATGATTCGAATATCAGGCGCCTCTTCGTTGGCTATTTTGTACATCAACTCGGACATCGAGTCACCGCGAAATGGTAACACCCCAGCCAGCATCTGGAACAGCATCACACCCAATGAATACAGATCAGATCGGCCATCGACTTTTTTGCCGGCCAATTGCTCTGGCGACATAAAACTAGGGGTCCCCAACACTAAACCCGTCTTGGTTTTACTGGAGTCGGTAATGCGCGCAATACCAAAGTCCGTCACCTTGACGGTGTCGCTTTGCCCCTCGTACATGATGTTGGCGGGCTTAATGTCACGGTGCACCACATTTTGCTTGTGCGCATAGGCCAGCGCCTCCGCAACTCGCGCCACGATGCTCAGCACCGTGGGTACGGGTAACAACTGGTCACCCTTACAATGGTCTGCAAGGTCCTTACCCTTCAGGAACTCCATAGCGATATAGGCTAAGTCGTGCTCTTCGCCCGCATCGAAAATGGTCACAATGTTCTGGTGTTGCAGACGACCAGCGGTTTCCGCTTCGCGGAAAAACCGCTCCCGAGCATCCACCAACTCTTCACCTGCGAACTCCTGGCTCAAGGCCATGGTCTTAATGGCAACAACACGCCCAATTTTTGGGTCTTTGCCCAGGTACACCACACCCATCGCTCCCTTGCCCAGTTCTTTCTCGACCTGGTAACGACCCAACATGGGCTTTTCAACGGCACCTCCCTCCAGCAACATCGTGCCGCCAGGGTGACCGCCAGCACCACCCAACATGACAGTCTCAGACAGATTCTTGGCACGGTTGAGCTTGGCTTTAATGTCTTTATAGCCTTTGTCAAAGGCCGCCATGTGCTCATAGACTGCCTCCGCTTTATTGAACTGGCGCTTGCGTTCAAAGTCCATGGCCAGGCTGTACAAATTGCCCATTACAGCCTCGTTCATCGGCACGCGACGAAAACGGTCAAATGCCATGTCGAGCTGGCCCTGTCCTTGCAAAGCCAAGCCCATCATGCGATTGGTCTCAGCAGATTCTTCGTCCGCCTGAACCTTGCCTGCTTCGGTCATTAGGAAACGTTTGGTGGTCAGCGCCAAGTGACCCAGCACCAGCAACGTGGCCGGATAGACAAGATCGAGCCATGTCGCAGCTGCCGACAAAAGCCCGAACTCCAAGCCAATCAAGCCAAAGAACAAAACCAGTGTCGCTGTTGCGGCCATGCCGGCAGAAAGTCGAGGCAGCGCAAAAATAATATAGGCCGCAACCAGCAAAAACAGCCCCGTGGTGGCAAAACCACCCCACGACGGTTGCACGATGAAGTGTTCACTCAGAATACTGGATGTAATGTGGGCAATAGTCTCGGCGGGGGACAATGCCGGATTGCCCGGCACAGGAAACTGGCTCCCCACACCTGCCGCTGTTGCCCCAATGATCACAATTTTGTCGGTGTATTTGGAAGCAGGGATCTTGCCCGTCAATACATCGTAAAAGGAATCAGCAGCGAATACTGGCTTGCCATCTTTTCCACGGTAAAACTGCGGCATCATCAAAGCAAGCTCGTCGGTCTTGACCCGCAACTTACCTATCTGCACCGACTGGCCTGCATTTAGGCGAATATCAGAAACAGCCAGATTTAAACTTTTTGCAGCACCCAGCAAGGCCATGGAGGGCACTGCTTTGCCATAGTAATTGACGAGCAAAGGCTCTTTGCGCCACGCTCCATCTGCAATATCTGGGTACGGGTTCAGATGTCCCACGCCTGCTGCAACACTACCCAAAGAATCAATAGGTTCCTGAGCTCGCACGGCAGAGAGCGAAAAATTGGTTGGGTCATCAACAGAACTTTTCAAGGCAAAGTCTGGCAAGGCATTGTCCGGCTTGCCCTGTGGCTCACCAAGCGTGAAGAATGACGGCAGTAGTACATTCCCAGCGTTTTTGATACTGGTTGCCAATATGGCATCGGTATCCAAAGCTGTCTCGGCTTCTGCGATCAACGCGTTCAATGGCTCGTTGGCGGCAGCGGCGTCTGGCGAGGCCGCCAGAGTGGCCTTCATTTTTCGGATAAACACCAAGCCTGGGTCCACTTGTGGCTCGGAGAAAAAGACAGTGTGGACAATGGTCTTGGCTTTGGCCGCCGCCAATTGGTCTATCAATTTGGCATGGATTTCGCGCGACCAGGGCCACCGACCTAGATTGGCAATACTTTGGTCGTCTATGGCAATGACGGCGATGCGGTCGGATGGCTGACGGGACGTGCTGGTGCTGGCAAAGTCATAAAAGCGCCGCTCCAGCGTACCGATGAAATCCGTCGCCTGATTAAGCACGATGACGGCCAACACAATGGCCACACCAGCAAACCAATCGGTCTTCCAAAATGCGCCCGATTTCGATGAAGAAGATTTCGCCACGTGCCAGCCCATAATCCTGTGTAAAGCCAATGGTCCAATACAGGCCACCGACGCTCCCGACCAACTGATCGAGCCAAGGGGACACGTTAGCAGACGTTTTCATACCCGTAAAGGGTGTTACTCAGCGAATTCTGTGGTTTTTTGACAAACAGTGCGTTTCTACGACATTCGGTTTTGGTTGCGTTATCCGCCCGGCAAAGACGCTTTTCGTTTGGCCAACATACCCATTAAATAAACCGTGATCGCGCCAGCAATTCCAAGCCCATAACTCCACCATTGGTTTTGCGGCAGGTAATTGACCAATGCCGGATCGCTATGCGCCATGGTGCCGGCGATCCAGCCCAACAACATTCCCCCCACGGTGATGATCAGCGGAAACCGGTCCATGATTTTCAACACCAGTTGGCTACCCCAAATAATGATGGGAATACTGACCAACAACCCGAAGATCACCAGACTCAATTGGTGGTTGCCACCTGCCCCTGTGGCCGCGCCTGCAATGGCAATAACATTGTCGATACTCATGACAAGGTCTGCAACGATAACGGTTTTGACTGCGGCCCACAACTTGTCGCTACCCTGAATATTGGAGTGTGCGTCTTCGTCGCCTGGTGCGAGCAGTTTCACCCCGATCCACATCAATAGGACCGCTCCAACAATTTTCAGAAACGGGATCGCGAGCAGGGTAAGGGCGAAGGCAATCAGTATGACGCGCAAAACAATGGCGCCCGCAGTACCCCACAGAATTCCCTTGGTCCGCAAGTTCGGAGGAAGCTGTCGGCACGCTAGTGCGATCACAACAGCGTTGTCCCCTCCCAGCAGGATGTCGATCATGATGATCTGTCCAACTGCCAGCCAAAATGGTGCTGTGAGAAACTCTTCCACGGTGTGCTTCCTGTTGCTCGAATAAAAAAGGCCGGACCGCCCTTAGGACTGTCCGACCTTGCGCATCTTAACGCGCGAGACTGTCAAGTGCCTGTCGACACTCTGGTCTATTACAACAACGCCTTAAGGAGTTTTGCCATTTCAGATGGGTTGCGGGTGATGGTGAAACCACATTCTTCCATGACGGCTAGTTTGGCGTCCGCCGTATCCGCACCACCAGAAATCAGCGCCCCTGCATGTCCCATACGCTTGCCTGGGGGGGCCGTCACACCCGCAATGAAGCCAACGATAGGTTTTTTCATGTTCAGCTTGCACCAGCGAGCCGCTTCGGCCTCGTCGGGTCCGCCAATTTCGCCGATCATGATGACCGCATCGGTATCAGGATCGTCATTGAAGGCACGCATCACGTCGATGTGTTTCAAACCATTGATGGGATCGCCACCGATACCAACGGCGCTGGACTGTCCCAGGCCGATTTCGGTCAACTGCGCCACTGCTTCATAGGTCAGCGTGCCGGAGCGGCTGACCACACCGATGCGGCCTTTGCGGTGGATGTGACCGGGCATGATGCCGATCTTGATTTCGTCCGGCGTAATCAAGCCCGGGCAGTTGGGTCCCAGCAGCAAGGTCTTCTTGCCGCCAGCCGCTTCTTTGGCCTTCATGCGATTGCGCAGTTCCAGCATGTCACGAACGGGGATGCCTTCGGTGATACAGATCGCCAGGTCCAGATCGGCCTCTACCGCTTCCCAGATGGCAGCCGCGGCGCCAGCTGGCGGCACGTA
This sequence comes from Rhodoferax sp., assembly GCA_046598245.1. Classification (GTDB taxonomy): domain Bacteria; phylum Pseudomonadota; class Gammaproteobacteria; order Burkholderiales; family Burkholderiaceae_C; genus Allorhodoferax. The sequence continues at coordinate 5,207 of JBKJJC010000282.1, read as the reverse complement.
GATCACGGACACCGTAGCGCCAGTTTCCGATGCCGCTTCCTTGACGGAGGCGTAGATCGGGATGTTGAAGATGGACTCGCCAGCCTTCTTGGGGTTCACGCCAGCCACAAAGCAATTCTTGCCGTTGGCATATTCCTGGCACTTTTCGGTGTGGAATTGACCCGTTTTGCCGGTGATGCCTTGGGTGATGACCTTGGTGTCTTTGTTGATGAAGATGGACATGTTTGTTCCTAATCGGTTGGGGACAGAGCTTCGCTTCGCTGCGGTCTGTCCCGCAAAATTATTTAGCTACCGCTTTAACCGCTGCCTGCGCAGCTTCTGCCATGGTATTCACCGAGATGATGGGCAAACCGGACTCGGCCAGCATCTTCTTGCCCAGGTCTTCGTTGGTGCCCTTCATGCGCACGACCAACGGCACATTCAGGTTGGTCGCCTTGCAGGCGGTGATCACGCCGGTGGCAATGGTGTCGCACTTCATGATGCCGCCGAAGATGTTGACCAAAATGGCCTTGACCTTGGGGTTCTTCAGCATGATCTTGAAGGCTTCAGTCACCTTCTCGGGGGTGGCACCGCCGCCCACGTCTAGGAAGTTGGCTGGCTCGGCGCCAAACAGCTTAATGGTGTCCATGGTGGCCATGGCCAAGCCTGCGCCGTTGACCAAGCAGCCGATGTTGCCGTCCAGGCTGATGTAGGCCAGATCGAACTTGGAGGCTTCCACTTCCGCCGGATCTTCTTCGTCCAGATCGCGGTAGGCCACGACTTCGGGATGGCGGAACAGCGCGTTGGAGTCAAAGTTGAACTTCGCGTCCAGCGCCATCACGTTGCCCTTGCTGTCGCGGTTCAGCGGGTTGATTTCAACCAGCGACGCGTCGGTGTCCATGTAACACTTGTAAAGCTTCTGGAAGATATCCACGGCCTGGGCGGTGGAGTCAGACGGCATGCCGATGGCATCTGCAATCTTCTTGGCCTGCTCGGCACCCAGACCGGTCAACGGGTCGATGAACTCGGTGATGATCTTTTCGGGGGTGGAATGTGCGACTTCCTCGATATCCATACCGCCTTCGCTGGATGCGATAAACGCCAGCTTTTGCGTGGCGCGGTCGGTCACGATGGACACGTAATATTCTTGGTTGATGTCGGCGCCGTCTTCGATGTAGAGCCGGCGGACCTTTTGGCCTACGGGGCCAGTTTGGTGCGTCTTGAGCTGCATGCCCAGGATTTCTCCGGAGATGCGTTTGACGTCTTCAATGGTCTTGGCAACCTTGACGCCGCCGCCTTTTCCACGCCCACCGGCGTGAATTTGTGCTTTGACGACCCAGACCGGGCCCCCAAGCTTTTGGGCAGCTTCCACTGCCTCTTGTACTGTGAAGGCGGGGATGCCGCGGGGCACCGGCACACCGAATTGGCGCAAAATTTCTTTGCCTTGGTATTCGTGGATTTTCATGACGTCTCTTTGGGAGCTGGAGAATTTTCACCAAATTGCAGCAATTCTTGCTGCGAACTGGCACTGGACACATCAACTCTGAAATGTATCATGTTGCAACGCACCAAACTTATTGCTGCCTGACAGCAGATATTTTGGCCCTGAATCGGCTCTTTGACGAGCGCATGTTGAACCCGCAATTTGTATGAAGAAAATTTTTATTGATGGCGAGGCCGGAACCACTGGCCTGTTGATTCGGGAACGGCTGCAAACCATGCCGGGCGTAGAAGTTGTCAGCATTGACCCCGTTCTGCGCAAAGACGTTGCTGCAAAGCGTGCGCTGATGGCCCAGGTCGATCTGGTCGTGTTGTGCCTGCATGACGATGCTGCTATTGAATCAGTAGCAATGATTGACGATTTGACGGGGGCTAGCGGCACAAAAGGCCCCAAGGTTGTTGACGCATCGACCGCCCACCGCACGGCACCGGGCTGGGTCTATGGTTTTCCCGAACTGGCTGCTGGACAGCGTGAGGCCGTAGCGCAATCCGGTCGTGTTTCCAACCCTGGTTGTTATGCCACTGGTGCAATTGCGCTGATTCGCCCGCTGATTGACGCCGGACTGTTGCCGCCTGATTTCCCTGTGTATTTGCCGTCCATCAGCGGTTATTCCGGAGGTGGCAGGACCATGATTGAAGCCTATGAGGCTGGCAGCGCGCCGCCGATGGAGCTCTACGGTTTGGGTTTGAAGCACAAGCACATTCCCGAAATCATGCGCTACACCGGTCTAACCCGCAGGCCCTTGTTTGTGCCATCGGTGGGTAATTTCAAACAGGGCATGCTGGTGCAGTTGCCGCTGCATCTGGACACCTTGCCGGGCAAACCCTCGGCACGTGATTTGCACGATGCCCTGCAAAGGCATTACGCTGGAAGCGAGTGGGTTTCGGTGGAAGGCACTACAGCCGACCAAAAGCTGGATGCGGTCGCTTTGAACGACACCAACAAAATGGAACTGCGGGTCTTTGCGAACGATGCCAAGGCCGATGGATTCGCACACGCAGTTTTGGTTGCGCGGTTGGACAACCTGGGCAAGGGCGCATCGGGTGCGGCGGTGCAGAATATCAAGTTGATGCTGGGGCTTTGAAGAGCTGAGGTCTGCTCGGCTGGCTGCGACCCGTCAGGGGGACACGTTTTGCTCCGTGTCCCCCGCGCCCCTTGGGCGCTCCTTCTTTACCTGCGGAAAACGCGCCGCCCTGTCGGGTCTTCGGGTCTTCGGGTCTTCGGGTCTTCGGGTCTTGGCTATCAGTATCTTTCGACTTCCCTCTCAGGCACACATCTCTCTCAAGCTGACGGCACGGGGTAGGGGTTTTGCGCAGGTAGAGGAGGAGCGCGTAGCGCGGGGGACACGGAGCAAAACCCCTACCCCGTGCCGTCTGCGGGCGAACGCAGACGCCTAGTCATCATCCCCACCCGACACCACCTTCCGAATAGCGTCACCTCCAAACCCCCGACTCGCCAAAAAGCGCATTTGTTTGCCGCGCTCTGCAGCATCTACCGGCGGTTCGCCAAATTTCTTGCGCCAGACTTCGCGGGCACGGTCCACCTCGGTGGCGCGCAGTTGCTCTACCGCATCCAGCACCGCCTCTGGTGCCAAGCCTTTGCCTTGCAGCTCCTGGCGAATACGCGCTGTGCCCAGTTTTGCGGAACGGCGGTTCAGTACTGACTCGATGACCCGCTGCTCGTCGATAAAGCCCTTGGCCTGCAATTCATCCAATGCCTTGGCCAAAGCTCCCGGCTCTTCCTCAAATTGCACCAGCCTGCGCTCCAGCTCGACCCGGGAATGCTCCCGGGCGCTGAGCAGGCGCAGCGCCCGGCCTTTGAGGGACAGCGGGGTAGTGGCCATGGCGGTGTGTGAATGGAGAGGCAGCTGTAAAACGCTACTATTCTTATAGCTACTTACCCAAGTTTTACGCGGGCTGCTCGGCCTTTTTGCTTGCAGCCTTGGTCTTGACTTCGGGTTCTGCAGCAACGACCGCCAGCAACGGAATACCCAGCGATTCGCGCACCTTGTTTTCAATCTCTACCGACAGCGCTGCGTTCTCACGCAAGAATTCGCGGGCGTTGTCGCGGCCTTGTCCGATTTTTTCACCTTTGTAGGCGTACCAGGCACCGGATTTCTCCAGGATGTTGGCCGTCACACCCATGTCGATGATCTCGCCGTGGCGGCTGATGCCTTCTCCAAACAGGATGTCGAACTCCGCTGTCTTGAACGGGGGCGCGACCTTGTTTTTGACCACCTTGACCTTGGTTTCATTGCCAATCGCCTCGTCACCCTTCTTGATGGTGCCGGTGCGGCGAATGTCCAGGCGCACGGAGGCGTAGAACTTCAGCGCGTTACCGCCGGTGGTGGTCTCGGGGCTGCCAAACATCACGCCAATCTTCATACGGATCTGGTTGATGAAAATGACGGTGCAGTTGGTTTTCTTGATGTGGGCGGTAAGCTTGCGCAGGGCCTGGCTCATCAAACGCGCCTGCAGGCCGGGCAGGGAATCGCCCATTTCGCCTTCCAGTTCGGCCTTGGGTGTGAGCGCCGCCACCGAGTCCACCACGATCAGATCGACCGCACCGGAGCGCACCAGGCTATCCACAATTTCCAGGGCCTGTTCGCCGGTGTCGGGCTGGCTGATCAGCAGGTCTTGCAGGTTGACACCCAGCTTTTGCGCATATTGGATGTCCAGCGCGTGTTCAGCATCCACAAAAGCGCATTGGCCGCCGAGCTTTTGCATCTCGGCAATCACCTGCAGGGTCAGCGTGGTTTTGCCGGAAGATTCGGGGCCGTAGATTTCGACCACACGGCCACGGGGCAGGCCGCCCACGCCCAACGCAATGTCCAGCCCCAGCGAGCCGGTGGAAACGACCTGGATGTCTTCAATCACCTCGCCTTCGCCCAGGCGCATGATGGTGCCTTTGCCGAATTGCTTCTCGATCTGGGCCAGGGCTACTTGCAGGGCCTTGGCTTTTTCGGCGTTAGCGCCATTGGTGTTGTTGGGGTTTTTGACGGCTGCGTCCATGGGGAAATCTCCTTAAAAATCAATGTTGGGCCGCAACCACCGGCGTTTGGGATTAATCACAGGCTGGATGCTTGAACAGTAGTTTAACGGCCTGTATTGAAATCCGTAAACAACTTTTTTAGTCAGTTTGCATTATCATTATCGCCATGGCTGAATGGACTCTCTCTCACTCCGACGGCTGGCGCCAGGCCCACATGGGCCACTGGTTGCGGCTGGCCCTGGAACGTTTTGATACCCGGGTGTTGGCGCTCATGGCCCACCACCCGGGTGTACCGCTGGGTCTGGCCAATCTGGTCACACGCGGGCAGGTCGGCGCGGCACACATCCACATCACCCGCCACCTGGCAACTGAGGGCTCGCGGCTGACCGAATTGGCCCGCAGTGCCGGCATGAGCAAGCAGGCCATGGGAACCTTGGTAACCCAGTGCGAGGCCTGGGGCATGGTCACCCGCGCGCCTGACCCGATCGACGCGCGGGCACAGCAATTACGCTTCACCGCCACCGGTCTGGCATGGCTAGAGGCTTACCGTGAGGCTGTAGAGCAGGCCGAGCTGGAATTGCGCCAGGCTGTCGGTGAAGAGGTTGCCACCGTATTGGCCATTGGCTTGGAAGCCTACAGCGGTCAGTAGGGCCATAGCCCCCACGCTCCACCGCGACGCGGGTCGCTGCCCCCCCAAGGGGGCTAATTTCCCTTGGGGCGGCCCGGCGGGAAATTG
>JBKJJC010000222.1:0-5567 GCA_046598245.1 Rhodoferax sp. | reverse complement strand
CAGGGTCTACCGTGGGGCAATACCGCGAAGGCGACAAGCTGATCGACATTGTGTTGCGCCAGCCGCTGGACGAACGCAATGCGATAACGGACATCGCCAACGCCTATTTGCCCACGGTAGACCCTGCCAGCAGCGTTTTGGACGCCTGGGCGATGGATTGACTGGAAACGCCCAACGCGCGCGCCTTGGTCTGGTCTACTTCCAGACGCATGACCTTGATGAACTCGTTCCAATTGTCGTTGACGCCGCGCGTGTTGCTGCTGGCGCGCATCACCACCGTCACTTCGTCGGCACGCTCGCGCAGCACCGCAGGCTCGCCACCGACCACACGGAACTGCACCGGATAGGCCACCGGCGGGCCATTGGGCAGCAACTTGATGCGCGCGCGCACCTCGGGAAACTCCTGCGCCATCACGGTGGGCAGTTTGATGCGAATCGATTCGCGCAACTTCAAATCCTTGGGGATGACGATGAACTGCGACACATTGCTTTGCGGGAATGCGTTATCCATCGGCAAATAAAAGCGCGGCACACCAGACCCGACCCAGGTACTCACGCTGTCCACGCCCGGCTCTTGCATCAGGCGGGCCTCAACACGCTTGGTCGTGAGTTCGTTGGCCGCTATGGACGTGCCTTCGGGGTACCAGATGTCGACCAAAATTTCTGGCCGGCTGGAGTCCGGGAAGAATTGCTGCTGTACGACGCCCATGCCCACAATACCCAAGGCAAACGTCACCAGCATCATGCCAATGGTGGCCCAGCGGTACTGCACGCACCAGTTCACCGTTTTACGGAAAATGTTGTAAAACGGGGTGTCAAACATCTCGTGGGGCTGGTCACCCGCGGCATGGGGCTTGACCTTAAGTATGAGCGTGCCTAAGTAGGGCACAAAGTACACCGACACGATCCAGCTCAACACCAGTGCCAACACGGTGACGCCAAAAATCGCAAACGTGTATTCACCAACCCCGGACTTGGCCATACCAATGGGCAAGAATCCCACTGCAGTAATCAACGTTCCAGTCAGCATGGGCATCGCAGTGATTTCATACGCAAAGGTAGCCGCCCGGACTTTGTCATAGCCCTCTTCCATCTTGCGTACCATCATCTCCACCGCAATGATCGCGTCGTCCACCAACAGACCTAAAGAAATAATCAAGGAACCCAGCGAAATCTTGTGCAGCCCAATGCCCCAGTACAACATGCCGATAAAGGTCACTGCCAGAACCAGCGGAATGGTGATACCGACCACCAAGCCGGGCCGCATGTCCACGTAGTAGCGTTTGAACCACGGCATGGAACCGGTGCGCTTATGCAACCCCAGGCTGATAAAGCTGACCGCCAGCACAATCACTATGGCCTCAATCAATACGCCTACAAATTCGTTGACCGACCTGGCCACGGCCTTGGGCTGGTCTTGCACATTCACCAAACGAATACCCGCTGGCAAGGTCTGGTCAATGCCATACGTAGCGATCTTGAGCGCCTTGCCCAGTGCAATGATGTCGCCTCCTTTGGACATGGAAACACCCAGCGCAATCACCTGTTTGCCCTGGTGACGGACTTTCACGGTCGGTGGATCCACGTAGCCGCGTTTGATATCGGCGATGTCACCCAAACGCAATTGGCTACCCGAGCTGCCTCGGATCGGCATGGCGCGCAGTTGCTCCACCGCCTCAAATTGGCCACCTACGCGCACCTGCACCACATCCAGCGGCGTCTGCACCGTGCCCGCGGCTTCCACCGCGTTTTGCTGAGCCAACTGGGCCACCACCTGGTTCATGTCAAGCCCCAGTTGGGACAGGCGTTTTTGTGAAATTTCGATGTACAGCTTTTCATCCTGCACACCAAACAACTCGACCTTATTGACGTCGTTCACACGCAACAATTTTTGGCGCACTTCGTCGGCAAAGGTCTTGACTTCGGCGTCAGAAAAACCGTCGGCTTCCAGGGCGTAAATCACGCCATAGACATCGCCAAATTCGTCATTGAAAAACGGCCCTTGAACACCCAGAGGCAAGGACTGCCGCATATCGCCGACTTTCTTGCGAACCGAGTACCAGATGTTGGCCACTTCGGTGGCATGGGTGGATTCCTTTACTTGGAACAGAATAGTTGACTCACCCGGCTTGGAGAAGCTGCGGATTTTGTCCGCTCTGGGCACTTCTTGCAGCGTGCGCTCGACCTTGTCGGTGACCAGTTCCGCCATCTGCTGGGCCGTGGCCCCTGGCCAGAAGGTGCGCACCACCATGATGCGGAAGGTAAACGGTGGGTCTTCGTCTTGGCCGAGTTGGAAGTACGCTGCTGCGCCCAGCAGCAGCAGCACGACGATCAAATAACGGGTTAGCGCGGAGTGGTCCAGCGCCCATTTGGACAGGTTGAAACCTGGCTTGGGTTGTTCTTGGTTCATGGCTGGCTCACTTCGCGGACGATGCGCTCGGCAGAGCGGCGGCAACAGCGGGCGAGGCCGTAGCAACAGGTGCTATCGAAACAATAGTGCTTGAGCCAGAAGATACGGGGGCTACAGCCACTTTTTCCTTGTAAACCGTAACCTTTTGACCAGGTGACAACACATGCACACCGGCGGACACAACCTGCATACCAGGCTGTAATCCGGAGGCGATGACGGCCTCGTTGCCATCGGCAGTCGCAATCTGTACGGGCTGCAGCTTGACCGTCATGCTGTTGGCGTCCAGCACCCATACGGCTGACGTTTTGCCATCCTGGCGCAGGGCGCTGGTTGGCAGCTTGATGACCTGCACACCGCTGCGGTCAAAGACCTGGGGAATGATGGTGACGGTGGTTCCCAACGCCAATGCATCCTTGGCCTCCAGAGCTTCGAGCCCGACTTTGACGGCGAATGTCCGGGTTACGGGGTCCGCGCTGGCGGCCACCTCGCGCACCAAGCCCTTGAAGACGGTCTTGCCGGCCCAAGCCCGCACTTCCACACTGGAGCCCGTCTTGATCATGGCCACCTTGTCTTCCGGTACCGCAAACACCACGTCGCGCGGACCGTCTTGCGCAATTCGCAGTACTGGCGTACCGGCTGCAACGACCTGGCCCTGTTCGGCTTCCACAGCCGTTATCACACCCGAAACATCAGCCACCAACCGGGTGTACGCGGCTTGATTTCCCTGTGCAGAGCCTTGCGCTTGGGCTTGGTCGAACTGGGCCTGCGTCGCCTTCAGCGTGGCATCGCGGCGCTCCAGCTCAGCGCCGCTGATGAAATTCTGGTCGCGCAACTCCTTGTAGCGCTTGAAATCAGCCGCAGCCAGATCCCGGTTGGTTTGGGCAGCAACCACCTGGGCCCTGGCGGCCTGTGCCGCCAGTTGGTAGTCCTGGGGGTCCAGTTGGGCCAACACATCACCCGCTTTCACGCGCTGGCCCAGCTCCGCCTGGCGGCGAATGATCTTGCCACCCACCCTGAAACCCAGTCGGGATTCGACCCGGGCACGCACTTCGCCAGCGAATTCCGCCCCCGATTGTATGGAGCCCACCCCAACGGTCAGGACCTTGACCGCGCGAATCGGCTCTTCGGTTGGCGCTGGTTTAGAGCAGGCACCCAGTAAAAGTGTGGCGACGACAAGCGCCACGGCGGTGGGAATATGTTTGGAAGGCATAGCGGGACCGTTTAAAAGGTTAAAGACAGCAAATTCTTGTTTAATGACCGAATGGTTAGTAATTTAGTCTAAACAAGAATTCATGTCAACCAGGGTGCCAAGATTTTTTAACCGCACGGGAACGGTGGTGTCGAGAGATTGCCACTCGCAAGCAGCTAGATTGCTACATTATTCGTAGCAAAGTAACCATATTTTACGGGGGCTATAAGGCTATTTGCCCAATAAGCGTCGCGCAAATGGCTCAATCGTAGGCGATGACCGCTTTGCCTTGATCCGCCTGGGCCCGCCAGCCGGCCAACGCGGCGTCGCTCGGGTAAAACCGGGCGTTTTCGCCCAACAGCAGTTCAGCCGTGGCGCCTGTGCAGGTGACCTGGGAGTCGTCTGCACCCCGTGCCTCGGCAGCGCCTTGCTCCGCCCCGGCTATGACCCGCTGCACCGCAAGGCGCACCGCCAGCCCCCGCACCAACTCACCTTGCTCCGACACCTCACGGCGCGCAGGGAACTCGCGGACCAGGCGGGCAATATCCGGTCCAGCCTGCCCCGGGCCGCTGCCGGCCGCATTCACCGCCACCCGCAGGTATTTGCCAAAGCGGCAGCGGGCCTGCTCCAGGTCCCACACCTGGGTGATGGTCAGTTGCTTGCCGCCGGAAAAGCGGTCGTCGCGCACCTTGCCCATAACGATGATCAGTTCATCGTCCTTGAACAAATGTTTGTTGGCCTGTATCAGCTCGTCCTCGGCCCGCGCGTCGATCATGGCGGACTTGTCGTCCAGCTTGAACAGCGCCAGCTTGCCGCGCTGGCCGTTGATGACACGGAAATCGGTGACGATGCCAGCCAACAACTGCGGCTCGCGGGTGTCGATCAACTCTTCGATGGGGCGCTTGGCGAAGCGGCGCACTTCCAACGTCACCTCGTCAAACAAATGGCCGGACAGGTAAAAGCCCACCGCCGTTTTCTCGTAGGTCAGCCGCTCTTTGATACCCCAGGGCATGGCCTCCACCAACTCAGGCTCTTGTGTGCTGGAGCCGTGGTCGTCTTCGCCGCCCATATCGAACAGCCCGTGCTGGTTGGCATTGGCTGCGCTGGCTGCCGCAAAGTCAAAAGCACGGTCGATAGATGCCGACAGCGCCGCACGGTTGAGCTGCAGCGTATCGAATGCACCGGCCTTGATCAGCGCGTCCACGCAGCGCTTGTTCAGCCGGCTGCGGTCCACGCGGCGGGCAAAGTCGAACAGGCTGGTGAACGGGCCTTCTTCCCCCGTGGGGCCTTTGCCTTCACGGGCCGCCACGATGGCCTCAATCGCCTGCTGGCCCGTGCCCTTGATGGCGCCCAGGCCGTAGCGGATTTCCTTGTTCGAGATGGGCTCAAAGCGGTGGCGGCCACGGTTGATATTGGGTGGCTCGAACGATAGACCCATCTTCTCGGCGTCTTCAAACAGCACCTTCAACTTGTCGGTGTCGTCCATTTCCACTGTCATATTGGCGCAGAAGAACTCGGCCGTGTAGTGCACCTTGATCCAGCCCGTGTGGTATGACAGGAGTGCGTAGGCAGCGGCGTGCGACTTGTTAAAACCGTAGCCTGCAAACTTTTCCATCAGGTCAAAAATTTCGTCAGCCTTCTCCTGGGAGAGGCCGTGGGTGGCGAGCGCACCGACGCGAAATTTTTCGCGGTGCTCGGCCATCTCTTCGGCCTTTTTCTTGCCCATGGCCCGGCGCAGCATGTCGGCACCGCCCAGCGAGTAGCCGCCCAGTATCTGTGCGGTCTGCATCACCTGCTCCTGGTAAACCATGATGCCGTAGGTCTCTTTGAGGATGGGCTCGAGCAGCGGATGGAGATAATCGGGCTGCTCGGTGCCGGTCTTGCAGGCGATGAAGCGCGGGATATTGTCCATTGGCCCCGGGCGGTAGAGCGAGACGATGGCGATAATGTCCTCAATGCAGTCGGCGT
>JBKJJC010000349.1:0-3212 GCA_046598245.1 Rhodoferax sp. | reverse complement strand
TTATGCACGCCTGTTCCCTGTCGGCATCAAATTTGCCGAGGCCAGCATCGGCCGTGTCGTCACCCGGGGCAGCGCCCGTGGTCTGGGCCTGGGGCACTTGCTGATACTACGGGCCATCGCCGCCGTGCAAACCCTGTGGGGCGCTCAGCCCATACGCATTGGCGCCCAAGCCCGGCTCAAGGCCTATTACAGCCAGCACGGCTTTGTTGATGTGGGCGTGCCCTACGTCGAAGACGGTATCGACCACCTTGAAATGGTCTGGACACCTAAACCCGAACCTTTGGAGCTTTCTTTGCATGATCACTGATTTCAAAAACAAGACCGCCGTACTCACCGGCGCAGGCTCGGGCTTTGGCCTGGAGTGCGCCCGCATTGGCGCCAAACTGGGCATGAACCTTGTGCTGGCCGACGTGCAGCAAGATGCGCTCGACAAGACCGTGGCCGAGATGCAAGCCGCAGGCGCTCCCGTGCTGGGCATGCGTGTGGACGTGTCTAAGGCCGACCAGATGCAGGCGTTTGCCGACGCCGCCTTTCAGCGCTTTGGCGCACCCCACTTTGTGTTCAACAACGCAGGGGTGGGGGCAGGGGGCTTGGTCTGGGAAAACACGCTGAAAGACTGGGAATGGGTACTGGGCGTCAATGTTATGGGCGTGGTACACGGCGTGCGCCTGTTCACGCCCATGATGCTGGCCGCAGCCAAGGCCGACGCAGCCTACCAGGGCCACATCGTCAACACCGCCAGCATGGCCGGTTTGCTGAATGCGCCCAATATGGGTATTTACAACGTCAGTAAACATGCGGTGGTGGCCCTGAGCGAAACCCTGTACCAAGACTTGGCCTTGGTTACCGACCAGATCAGCGCCAGCGTGTTGTGCCCGTTCTTTGTACCCACTGGTATCAGCCAGAGCCACCGCAACCGCCCGGCTGACCTCCAGGCGGAAGGCAAGCCCACCCAAAGCCAATTGATCGGCCAGGCCATGAGCGACAAGGCCGTAGGCAGCGGCAAGGTAACGGCCGCCCAAGTGGCGCAGATGGTGTTTGACGCGGTCTCGGCAGGTCAGTTTTATATTTACAGCCACCCCAAGGCCATTGGCTCAGTGCAGACCCGTATGGAAGACGTGATGCTGGCCCGTAACCCGACCGACCCGTTTGCCCATAAGCCGGAGTTGGGTGTGGAGTTGAAGAAAGCGCTGCGTAGTTGAATCGTGCATTGGGCAGCACATTGGCAGCGGCTGTAGAAAAGGCACTAAACCAGTAGCGGTCGCGTTGCCTATTGCTTGCTACGGTCGGGCAGCCGCTGCTTTAGGGTGCCGCGTCAAGGCCGATGAGCTCTGCCAATGCAGCGGTGCTGAGGGCACCATTGCGGCTTACGGTTTGACCGGTGCGCGCGTTCTTGGCAACCACAAAGGGAACAGATTCCGCTCCAAAGCTGTTGAGAAGTTTGGTGTTGGCCTTAATGGATTTCTCTATGTCGGGCGCGATACTGCCAGGTGCTGCAATACCACCTTTGCCAGATAACAAGGAAGCCTCATGTTCGGTCATCAACTCCACAGGATTGCCAGCAGTCAGCAGGGCAGCCCCCTGGGGCAGGCTGGAGCCGTTGATCCAGGCCACTGGAACCCACACGAACTTGATCTTTTTTTGCAAGGGTAAGGATGCCTGCCACAGGTGACCGCAGTGCGGGCATTGTGGATCAAAGAATACGTAAACTGTGTTTGCGCTCATGAACGAGCCAACGGTAAAGCCCTTGGCTTGCGCAGCGACTGTGTCTACAGAAATCTCTTGTTTGGTGGGTTGGCTACTGGCACTGGGAGTGTCTTGTTTAGAGCAGGCACCTAGTAACAAGGTGGCGCATGATAAGAGGGTGAGCAACAGGCGATTCATGGGCATGGGGAAAGGTCTTTATTCGGTTCGTTTGCGAAGTGTGGCTGTCAATTCTTCATCCAACATGGAGGCGGGCACGGTGTCCAGGAATTCGGGCTCGGGTTCACGCTGCACGTCTGCAAATAGAGCCCAAGTGGACTCTGTATTCGCTTCTATGGCGTCGGGTAACGGGATGGGGTCACCCGGCAAGTAGCGATCCTCGGTGGGTTTTGGCCGGGAGGTGGAGGATGGACGGTTGTTGTTCACTACGATTCCCTCGGAAATTTGTACTGTTGGAGCTTTAAGGGGCGATATTACACTCGCGCCGTAGCAAGGCCAGCGCATCGTTGAGCGTATAGTCCCGGTCACTTAGCAATGTAGGCTCGGCGTCCTCTACAAAGGCATTCCACAACTCGACATAGTCACTTTGGTGGTGCTGGGGCGCATGGTCGGCGATGTACTGGTTGGCCAGTGCGGCTTGCAATCCGTTTTTGCGGATTTTTCGCACCAGGGCGGCGGCCGACTTTTCGGTCAACACTGTTTTGGGCGCGCTGCCCACCGCCACGCAGAGAAACAATGTCAGCAGGGAGCCATCGTCACCGTGCCCACCTGTGGCCTTGTTCCATGCGGCGGAGGCATTGCGGTCAAAGTGGTCCACCTCGGTGACGGTATCTTCCAGCCAGAAATAGCGGCCCATGAAGGCAGGTGTCTGGTCAAACAGTTTACGTGCGGAAAGCTTGGTATCCAGTATTTTGGGCAGATCCGCCAGCACGGATTGGCGTACCCGCTCCACCACGTGTCTAAAGGGTGTGGGCAGGTCTTTCGGCAGCGCAATCGTCGTTGCTACTTCAGAAGTGCCTTCGGTTTGGGGGTACTTCTTGCGCAGGGCGGATATCAGTTTCTCAAACGCCACCCAATCGGGCATTTCCGTGCGACGCGCAATGTGTGCCAGCAGTACGGTGCGAATGACAGCCTCAGCGTCCTTGCCCGCTTCTTCCAGGTCGTCCGCATTCAATCCCAAGGACTCGGCCATCCAAGTGGCGGCGTCAACAAGTAATGTGGCTTGTTGTCGCTGGGTCAGTTCTACTTGGTATTCCGGCAGTGTCCGAAGCGACCACTTGGCCAGCAGCGGGATGTGGTCATCGGTAAACCCAGTGCCTTCGTTCATACCAAAATGGCTGTTCTGCGGCATGGCAATCAGCGCTTTGAGCATGTCCGAGCCGCCCTTGGAGCGTGATAGGAAGGAGTTGTCGCGCAGGGATTCCGCGGCCAGCCGCAGGTCGCCACCGCTTGAGTTCTCCAGGTAGAGGCTCACCATGTTGACCATGCGGTCCTTGGCCCTCTCTAGC
>JBKJJC010000142.1:0-5528 GCA_046598245.1 Rhodoferax sp. | reverse complement strand
GTGGCGAACCCTGCCTTCTCGCATGCAAATGAGAATGCCATCGTGAAGCAGGCGGCGTGGGCGGCGCCCAGTATCTCCTCGGGGTTGGTGCCGCGGCGTTCGTCTTCGAAGCGGCTGGCAAAGCCGTAGGGATACTGCTTGAGTGCTCCGGTTTCGGTGCTGATTTGTCCGTGGCCCTTTTTGCCCTGGCCTTCCCAGTGCACGCTGGCTGTTTTCTCGATCATGGTGAATCCTTTCGTATGAATGTCTGTTGTTTTGCCTAGTTCGGCAGGCTTATCGACGCGGCAAAGCTTGGCCACCCAGACAGCAATGATCTGTACCGCGCGCATCAGCGTCTGTGCTTTGGCCCACGCATCGCGCCCAGTAAACGACCTTCGCCAAGACTCGATGAAGCTGCCTGTCAGTTGCCGGCGGATGGATCGACTGGCTCATCCCGAGAAATATTCCCATCCACCAATTCGACCAACCTGTCACAGCGCGCACCTAGCCGCGGGTCGTGGGTGACCACAATAAATGTCACCCCTAGCTCTGCATGCATGCGGCGCAGCTGGACAAAAACTTCGTCAGACGAGGCCGTGTCCAAGTTCCCGGTTGGCTCATCGGCCAGCACCAAGGGTGGCGATTGCACCAGGGCGCGTGCAATCGCCACGCGTTGTTGCATGCCGCCAGATAGTTCCGCAGGCCGCTTGTCCATGGCGTGTGCCAAACCAACAGAGGACAGCAGCTCACGGGCGTGTGCCAATTCTTTGGTGCTGACACGGCCATTGCGCATCAACGCGGGCATGGTGACGTTTTCCAACGCGGTAAAGGCGGGTAGCAGGTGGTGAAACTGGAACACAAATCCGATGGTGCTGCGCCGCAGCAGCGTTAGTTCCGCATCGCTTAACCCGTTCACTTCTTGGCCCTGCAATCGGTAGCTGCCAGTGGTCAGGTGTTCGAGCAAGCCAATGATGTTGAGCAAGGTGCTTTTGCCTGAACCAGAGGGCCCCATCAGCGCGACAAATTCGCCATGGTTCACTTGCAAGTTCAATCCATGCAAAATTTCGGCTTCACTGGGCAAGCCCTGGTTGTAGCTTTTTCGAATATCGGTCAATGCAATCAATGGGACGTTTTGGTTGCCGGTTGTCGTTTCCGTGTCCATCGACTGCACCTTAAATTCGGATGGCTTGGGCCGGGTCCATTGCGGCTGCGCGGCGCGCGGGAGCAATGGCGGCTAACACGCTGCAAATAGTGGCTATGACTGCCACCTGCACAGCGAGGGCGGGCGCAAGGTTGATGTCGAACAGCGGCAAACCATCGGACCCGCGCACAAAGCGGGTAAACAGCCAAATCATGACCACCGCCAGCGCAATGCCCAGCACCGAGCCCAACGCGCCCACCACAGCACCTTGCACCAAAAACAGCCGCAAAATTTGCGCACGTGTAGCACCCATGGCCCGCAAGATGCCTATCTCGCGCTGCTTCTGCACCACCGACACCACCAGCACACTGGCAATGCCCAGTACCACTACCACCAAGACCACGCCGCGAATCAGCGTGGTGCTGACCGATTGCGCATTGAGCGCAGACAGGAGCTGTGTATTACTTTCTTGCCAGCTCTCTATCTTGTACGGAAACTGGCTGCGCAAACTGTGTGCGATGGTTTCGGCTGCCCAAATGTCATTCACCTTTAGGTCGATACTGGTAGCGCCGCCCGGCAAGCCTAGCGAACTTTGCGCAGAACGCAAAGATACGAAGACGGTGCGTCGGTTCAAGTCTTTAACCCCCAAGTCAACCAGAGCCGTTACGCGTGCCCCTTCGGTCACGCTGCCTGTTTGTAAGGTCAGGCGATCACCGACGCGCACCCCCAAGTCGCGGGCCAGTTCGTTGCCCAGAATCGCCTCACCCGGCAACAACCGTGCGGTGCCACTGACCACCTTGCTGCGTAGGCCAACGATGCGGTCATAGCGGTCCAATTCCACACCTTGCAAAGCGATGGACTGTGCCGCCTCGCCGCGCAAGGCCAAGCCACCGCCCGCAACCATGGGCGACACCGCAGCGATGTCAGGGTTGGCCTCCAACAAAGGGACCAGCGCTTGCCAATTGGCAATGGAGCGGATGCTCTGGGCACGTGGTTGTGTCTCGCTGAGTACAAAGGTTCCCGTTGTGAGTGGCATAGCGGGGGTTACTACATTGTCGGGAACGCGTAGACTGATGTGCGCCTGCGAGCCCAGCGTTTTGGCAACCAAATTGGATTGCAAGCCGCTGATCAAGGCCGATATGTAGGCGATCACCGCCACACCGGCTGCCACACCCACAATGATCAATACGGTCTGCATGCGCCCCTCGCGCAGAAACCGAACAGCCACCCGCCACTCAAAGCCCAAGTTGAATGTCATGGCCACGCTTGCATTTTCACGCGCACATGCTTGTCGGGTGTGGGTTTATCGCGCAGCAACACAATGTCGCCTGGTGTCAGGCCTTCCAGCACTTCTACCGCCTCCAGCGTGCGCAAACCTAAACGCACAGACCGTAATTTTGCTCGGCCCTCGGTTGACATGAAAACAGTCGCGCTGGAACTGTTCGACTGGCTACGCAGGGCACTCAGCGGCAATACCAAGGCGCGTGCACGCTTCGCGGTTTCTACTTCTACCGACAATGTCATATCCTCCCGTAGAAAAGCTGGCGGCTCTTTGTCCAAAGAAAACTTGATTTCGATCGAGCCGCGTTGCGCATCCACTGCTGGCGCAATCGACAGCACATGCGCGGCAAAGCGCTGGTCTACAAAAGCGTCTGCCACCACGCTGGCACTCTGCCCGGTTTGCAACTGTTCTAAAAACCGTTCATCAACCTGCGCGTTCAACTGGGTTGGCCCGGCCAGCGCCAGGCTCATCAGTGCTTTGCCGGGTTGCACAATCTGACCCGGCTCTACCTGTCGGGTCAGTACACGGGCGTTGGCTGGGGCGATGACCTGCGTCTGTGCCAGCCGCGCCTGCGCTGTGGTGATGGCCGCACGGGCCTGGTCTAGCTGTGCCTGTGCCTGCACAACATCGGTTCCGGCGTCCGCGTTGGCCTGTACCAGTGCTTGTGCACTGGCTTGCTGCGCACGGGCCACATCCACCGCGCGCTGTACATCATCTAACCGCGCGGCACTGATAAAACCTTGCGCAACCAGTTGCTGGTTGCGCGCCAACTCTGCCTGTGCTGCCTGCAGTGTGGCGTTGGCCTGCATCGCGGTAGCCTGAGCCGATGCTCTGCCGGTGCTGCGCAAACCTGCCACGCGCGCCTGGGCCTGGCTGGCGCTGGCCTGCGCCTGTGTCAGCGCGGCACGCAGCTCGTCCGGCTCCAATTGCACCAGCACATCGCCTTGGCGCACTTGCGCACCATCGCCTACCAGCACCCTGGCCACCCTGGCGGTGATGGTGCTGCCGACATCTACCCGCGACAAGGTTGCCACGCGGGCTGAAAACTGCAAGGTGCGCACCAAGGGGGCGTACTTCATTTCTATCGCAGCAACTTGGGGGCCGCGCAGGTTCAACCAGACCAAGATTGCTACCAGAATGATTGCAACGATCCCGATAGTCCAAATCCAGAGACGTTTCATTGCCTGACTTCACTTTGTAAATATTTGCGCAGTCTGGCCATTGTCACTTCCAACCATGTTGAGTACCGCCAAGCTACGACCTGGCGCTTGTCAAAGTGCGGGTCATGGCGTCAATGCAACCTTAAGCACGCCGTCGCGCTGGTGGCTAAACAGGTCGTAGGCTTCCGCGATGTCGTCCAGTTTGAAACGGTGCGTCACCATTGCGCCCAGGTCCACCCGCCCACCTTCGATGACAGACATGAGGCGACGCATGCGCTCCTTGCCGCCCGGGCACAGCGTGGTGATGATGCGGTAGTCTCCAAGCCCTGCGGCGAAGGCCCCAAGCGGAATTTTTAAGTCGGTGGAATACACGCCCAGGCTTGACAAGGTGCCGCCGGGGCGCAACACCCGCAGCGCCGCCTCGAAGGTGGCTTGGGAGCCAAGTGCTTCGATAGCGACATCGACAACGCGTCCACCGGTCAGTCGCAAAATCTCTTCTACCGGGTCGAGCTTGCTGCTGTCCACCATGTGGTCTGCGCCCATCTTGCCCGACATTGCGAGTCGGTCCGGCAGCCGGTCCACGCCAATGACCACGCTCGCTCCGCTGAGTTTGGCGCCAGCCGTGGCACACAAGCCGATGGGGCCCTGTGCGAACACTGCCACCACATCACCAATGCGAATGCCGGCACTTTCGGCGCCGCTGAAGCCGGTGGACATGATGTCTGGGCACATCAAGACTTGTTCGTCGCTCAGACCGTCGGGCACTGGGGCTAAATTGGCCATCGCGTCGGGCACCAACACGTATTCGGCCTGGCAGCCGTCGATGGTGTTGCCGAACTTCCAACCGCCCATGGCTTTGAAGCCGTGCGGGGTGCCCGCACCATCCTGCGAGCTTTGGCCGCACAGGCAGGCGTTGCTCCAGCCGCTGGGCGTTATAGCGCCGGCTATGACGCGCTGGCCTTCACGGTAGCCGGTCACCGCCGAGCCGAGCTTTTCAATCACGCCTACCGGCTCGTGGCCAATGGTCAGGCCCTTTGCCACCGGGTATTCGCCCTTGAGGATATGGACATCGGTGCCGCAGATGGTGGTGGTCGTCACACGCATCAGTGCGTCCAGCGGGCCGACATCCGGAATGGGCTTGTCATCGATCTCGATGCGGCCGGGTTCGACGAAGATGGCGGCTTTCATCTTGGGCATGGGGCTCTCCAGTTCAGGGCGCTTCGCAGCAGGTAGCGGAAGAACACAAGTTAAGCGGCCTCCTGCAGAAAGACAGTGCGGTGCCGAACATCTAACGCAGTGCGTAGGCTTGACCGTGGCGCCACCGCGAGAAAACGGCGCGAGAGGTCGGCCGGGTTGTCTCAATTCATTGCCGCATGAATGCTTCAAACGCCTCTGCCCCAAGCGGCCGGGCAAACCAATACCCTTGGCCGAAATCACAGCCTGCGGTCATCAGCAAATCACGCTGCTCAGCCGTCTCTACCCCTTCGGCTATTACCTGCATTCCCAAGTCATGGGCCAGCAAAATGATGGCCTTGCACAGTGACAGGTCGGTAGACGCGGGTTTGAGGTTGCGCACAAACGACTGGTCGATTTTGATGAAGTCGATGTCAAATTTCTGCAAATAGGTCAATGACGAATAGCCGGTTCCGAAGTCGTCCAATGAGATGGCCATCCCGGTGGATCGCAGCCCTTGCAATTGTTGGCGCACATCGTCATTGGGGTCCAGCAGCAAGCCTTCGGTGATCTCTACCGCAATGCTGGTCCCCGTCAAACCCATGGACTCTAGGTGTGCACCCCATGCAAGCTGCGCCTTGTCTTGTCGATGAAACTGAACCGGCGATTTGTTGACGCTGATCTGAAAGTCTTGGCCATAACGCTGGCGCCACTGTGCCACTTGTTGGGCAGCTTGTTGGAATACCCATTCACCGATCGCGATGATCTGCCCGGTCGATTCCGCAATTGGTAT
>JBKJJC010000003.1:0-5119 GCA_046598245.1 Rhodoferax sp. | reverse complement strand
GTGCGGCTTTGAGGCCAAACAGCATTTCTGGCAATGTCCCGGCTGCCAGACCTGGGACAGCTACCCAGCGCGCCGTGTAGAAGAACTCTGAGCCCCCTACTCGACATTTCAAGCCTCTCATGCCACTGACCAAAGACCAAATTTCTACCGCCCGCGTTCTCGTGGTGGGCGATGTCATGCTCGACCGCTACTGGTACGGCGCAGTTGACCGCATTTCGCCCGAGGCACCGGTGCCAGTGGTTCGCATCACGCGCGAAGAGGAGCGCAACGGTGGTGCCGCCAACGTAGCCTATAACGTGGTGACACTGGGCGCTCAGGCGTCCCTGCTGACCGTCGTTGGGGATGACGAGGCCAGCCACAAACTCGAAGCCCTGGTGGCAAAAACCGGCATCCAGCCCCACTTTGGCCGCGATGCTGACCTCAAAACTACCGTCAAGCTGCGGGTCATCGGGCGCCAACAGCAGTTGTTGCGCCTGGACTTTGAGAACACGCCGAAAAATGAACTGCTGGCATCACAAACCGCGGCATTTGAGAACTTGCTGCCCAAGCACGGTGCCGTGCTGTTCTCCGACTACGGTAAGGGTGGCCTGGGCCACATCACCGACATGATTGCCAGCGCACGCGCCGCTGGCAAACCGATTCTGGTGGACCCTAAGGGCAGCGACTTTGCGCGCTACACAGGTGCTACGGTCATCACACCCAACCGAGCCGAGCTGCAACAGGTCATTGGGGTGTGGCAGGATGAAGAAACTCTGCGCACCAAAGTGCATGCACTGCGCACCGCATTCAAGCTGGATGCAATTCTGCTGACCCGCAGCGAAGAGGGCATGACGCTGTTCGACGCCCAAGGCGAATTACACGTCAGTGCCGTCGCCCGCGAAGTGTTCGACGTGACCGGTGCGGGCGACACCGTGATTGCCACCATGGCCGCGCTGGTGGCTGCAGGCATGAATCTGCGCGACGCCGTGCCCATCGCCAACCGAGCCGGTGGTGTGGTGGTTGGCAAGTTTGGTACGGCCACCGTGAGCTACGACGAATTGTTTGCCCACAGCTGAAGAGAAAGACTACATCCATGACACGCATCGTTGTAACGGGCGCCGCCGGTTTCATTGGCAGCAACATCATCAAGGGCCTGAACGCGCGCGGCATTGACGACATCATTGCGGTCGACGACCTCAGGCAGGGTGACAAATTCCGCAACCTGGCCGACCTGCGCATCTCTGACTATGTCGACGCCGACACGTTTTATGACGCTTTCGCCGGCGGCTCCTACGGCCAGATTGAAGCCGTGTTCCACGAAGGTGCCTGCAGCGACACCATGGAGTTAGACGGCAAGTACATGATGGCCAACAACTACACCTTGTCCTGCCAGTTGTTCCACGCC
Source organism: Rhodoferax sp. (assembly GCA_046598245.1). Lineage (GTDB taxonomy): Bacteria > Pseudomonadota > Gammaproteobacteria > Burkholderiales > Burkholderiaceae_C > Allorhodoferax. The sequence goes on along the minus strand of JBKJJC010000003.1, from coordinate 3,735 downwards.
TGCCAAAAGCGCGGCGCACGCCTGTTGTACGCATCATCGGCTGCCACCTATGGCGGCTCAGACACCTTTCGCGAAGAACCGGCGTTCGAGCGCCCGCTCAATGTCTATGGCTATTCCAAACTCCTGTTCGACCAGCGCATGCGCCGCGAATGCGGCAACGACTTTCAGCGCACCAAGGCCGGCAAGACCAACCAGGTCGTGGGCTTTCGTTACTTCAATGTCTACGGCCCGCACGAACAACACAAGGGCCGCATGGCCAGCGTGGCCTTCCACCAATTCAACCAATTCCATGCGGAGGGACGCGTCAAACTGTTTGGCGAGTACGGTGGGTATGCGGCCGGAGGCCAGATGCGCGACTTTGTCTACATTGACGATGTAGTCGCAGTCAACCTGTGGTTCTTCGACCACCCCGGCGAATCCGGCATCTACAACCTGGGTACTGGGCAGGCACAACCCTTCAACGATGTGGCCATCACCGTGGTCAACACCTTGCGCGAACAACGCGGCGAAAGCGCACTGTCGCTGCAGCAAGCAGCTGCAGAGGGACTGATCGAATACATCGCCTTCCCAGACGCCTTGCGCGGCAAATACCAAAGCTACACCCAGGCCGATCTGAGTGCACTGCGCAGCACCGGATGCCAACATGTATTCGCCACGGTGCAAAGCGGCGTGCGCGCCTATGTGCAGGCACTTACGGCGTCGCATTAAAGGATCCACAACACCCGTTTGTCGGAACCCATTGACCGGCTAAACTGGTCAACCGTGCCATCTCGCAGCACGTTGTGTGGTGGACACCAGCCTCTGGTGCCAGCCACACGGTTCCCTTAACACCACTCCTGAAGGACAAGCACATGTTGAAGAAAATTCTGGCCCTAGTGGTCATGCTGTATGCAACGTTCAGTTTTGCCGCGGTAGACGTCAACAAGGCAACCGCCGCTGAACTCGACGGCATCAAAGGCATTGGCCCTGGCATCTCCACAAAAATCCTGGATGAACGCAAAAAGGGTAACTTTAAAGATTGGAACGATTTCATCGAACGCGTCAAGGGTGTGGGTGAGGGCAACGCCACCAAATTCTCGGCAGAGGGCATGACCGTTAACGGCGCAGTCTTCAAGGGTGCAGCCGCTGCACCGGCTCCCGCAGCAACACCTGCCGCCAAGGAAGAAAAGAAGGACGCCAAGGCTGAAGCCAAGATGATGGCCGACGAAGCAAAGAAGGCTAAGGCCGAAGAAAAGGCCAAGAAGGCAGACGAAGCCAAAGCCAAAAAGGAAGCTGCTAAACAAGCCAAGGACGACGCCAAGAAAGCCAAGGCTGAGCCTGCTGCCGCACCTGCTGCTAGCGCTCCCAAAGCCACGGCCAGCGCCCCTAAAGCAACAGCCAGCGCACCAAAGAAATAAGCGCCACTTAGGCCTCCACGCAAACCCGCTTCGGCGGGTTTTTTGCGTGCTAGCCCCCGTACTTATTGCCTCAGTAGCTATCAAAAACGGAGCGCATCACAACGCGGACGCCAAGTTCAGCTGCAATGGATGGCTCAGTCCAATCCGATCCAGCAGACGCTTGCACGCAGGCGCCACCCGCGGAATGGTGAGGGTAAACGTCGCGCCTTGTCCCTCAACACTTTCTACTTCGACCCGACCGCCCAACACGCCGGCGGTGATGTTATGCACGACGTACAAACCAAGACCAGAACCGCCCTGCCCGAGCCGTGTGGTGAAAAATGGTTCAAACAAATGGCGCATATTGACTTTGGGTATACCCCGACCAGCGTCACCCACCGAGATGGAGATAGAGTCCTCGCCGGCGACTCGGGTGCGAATTGCAATATTGCCAACGGCTTGGCCCAACGGCCCCGCAAAGCTGTCGAGTTGCAGATCCGCTTCGGCATCGGCTGTCAGAGTGCAGGCTGACTTGGCAACCATCGGCTTGAGGGTCACCAGTATCTCGGACATGTAGTTGAACAAGGAAAAATGCCGCCGCTGAGAACTGGTCTGGTCCACAGCGACCTGCTTGAAGCTGCTGACGAGCGTTGCAGCACGGGCAATATTGCGGACCAGCAGGTCGGTGGCTTGTCGCGAGTCGTCCAGAAAATTTTGCAACTCCGAGCGCTTAAGCCCAGCGTCCACCAAGGCGGAAAATTCTGCGACCCGGTATTCAAACGCGCTAACAGCCGTGACGCAATTGCCAATGGGCGTGTTCAATTCATGCGCTACGCCGGTCACCAGGGAGCCCAGCGCCGCCAGTTTTTCAGACTGCACCAATTGGTCACGGGCCAGCTCCAGTGCGGCCAAAGTCTGTGTCAGCTCCCGATTGACAGATTGCAATTCAGCGGTGCGCCGGGCAACACGGTCTTCGAGTTGGGTATTGAGTTCCAAGACTTCTTGCTGCGCCAACCGACGCTCGGTGACATCGAAAAAGGTGAACACCACAAGCGTGCGGCTCACCTCCACGAATGAGCGGCTCGATATAGACACCCAGCGCAAATCCCCATTTGCGCGCTTGAGTTGGACTTCTTCGTTGTCGATGGCCTCGCCACGCAATGCGCGGTCCAGCCAAAGTGCCCGCTCTTGAGGATTCACCCAGACACCGAGCGCCAGCCCCGACTGTCCTTGGGTGGTTGCAGGATCAAAGCCAAAGCTGTTAAACCAGGCATCATTCCACACCGTCGAGCCAAAGCCATCCTCGCTGCTCGAATACGACATGGGCATCGGAGACTGGTCAAACAGTCTGGCGAAACGTGTTTCACTCTCTTGCAGGGCTATGCCGGCAGCCCGTGCCAGGGTGACATCCTCCATCAACCATACCGCCCCCTCATCAGGTTTATCCACCGTGACCCAACTCGCCGTCACCCTACACCAGATCGGTTCACCCAAGCCATTGCAGTAGCAAAGATCACCATCGAAACGACCGTGTTCAGACAGGGCCGGATAGACCAACGCGCCGTTCTCTGCCCAGGCTTGGTCGCTGGCGTACATCACCCGCGTCGAGAGGCCTTGCATGCGTCCATGCTCCCACCCGAAGATGGTCTCAAAAGCTGGGTTGCAACGCTGAATATGCCGGTCCCGCGTAAATAGAATACCGGTGGCCGCACGATCGAAGATCATCTGCTGCTCGAGAAACATCCGCTCGAACAGGGGAAAGGATCTTGCAACCTCAGCTGTATCCTTTTCATTCATAGTGACTCCAATCGCTGTTGTCCGATTCCCGGCGACCAATTTCGCACTACGCGCCGTATCCTCCACCCCCTGGTGTCGATATTTCAAAGATGTCGCCAGCATGCATTTCCGCTTGGCCGATGTGACCAAGTTGCTCGACCTCGCCATTGGCACGCACTACGCGGTTTAGTCCAACCTCGCCCGGTTTGCCACCGGCCATGCCAAACGCACCATGGCTGCGGCCATTGGACAAAATGCTGGCCGTCATGTCTTCCAGAAAGCGCACACGGCGCACGCCACCATTGCCACCGTGCCATTGCCCTGCACCGCCAGAGCCCTCCCGAATCTCATAACTCTCCAAACGCACCGGGAAGCGGAATTCAAAAATCTCAGGGTCGGTCAGACGTGAGTTGGTCATATGGGTCTGGACCACGCTGGTGCCGTTGAAGCCGCCGATGGTTTCACCGGCCACATTGGTCAACACGCCGGCGCCCGAGCCACCAGAAATGGTCTCGTAGTACTGGTACCGCGCATTGCCAAATGTAAAGTTGTTCATCGTGCACTGGCTGGCCGCCATCACACC
>JBKJJC010000135.1:0-6084 GCA_046598245.1 Rhodoferax sp. | reverse complement strand
ACTAGATATAGGCGCCGCCATCACCGAGTTGGCCGTAGGTGAGGCGTTGATCAGTTTCCTGGACGACAAAGGCCGACCCTGCCCGACCGAGCGTGTCTACGTGTTGCCGCCGTGTAGCCAGATTGGGCCGATCACCTCTGCGCAGCGCCAGGCGCTGTTGGCCGAGTCGTTGGTGACCGGTGTATACGAGAAGGCGGTGGACAAAGACTCTGCGTTTGAGGCATTGAAGGGCCGCACGCAGGCCCGCCAGCCTGAGGGTACGGTTGCGCCCTCTGTTCCAATTCCTACGCAAACAACATCACCTGCACAAACAGGTGCTACTACGGGCACGATCACTGGAGCACCAGCCGCCCCCGAGAAGAGTATTTTTGCAAGCATTGGCGACATGTTGGGTGGCGGCACTCGCCGCACCCGCACCAGTGTGGGCGAGCAATTGGCTCGCAGCGCGGCAAGTTCTATCGGGCGAGAGGTGGGGCGACAGATCATTCGGGGGGTACTGGGGGGGATATTTGGAGGCTCCAAGCGGTAGCCGGTAATGCCAGCCAATTGCGCCCGGAGTAAGCGCGATTGTGCTGCAAGAGCCACCCTTCAGCATGGGCTTTGTCACATGCAAAATTCATCTTAGAGAAAACCCGTCGCGCAACTTGAGATGAATTCTTAAAACCAATGGCAATGGCCGATGGCGAAAGCCGATGGCGACAGCTTCCCAACGTGCTGACTCCGGGCTACACTCATTGCCTCATCGGGAGGCGTAAAAATGCGCTCAATGTTAATGGCTTTGCTGTGTTGTCTCGTGGACACGGGGCTTAACATGGCGCAGGCGGCTTATCCCGTCCAGCCGATTACATTGGTGGTCCCGTTTGGCGCCGGCAGTGATCCCGACCAATTTGCCCGCATCTTTATCCAGAGCGTGCAGCGATTGCCGGGTACGCCCCCAATGGTGGTTAAAAACCAGGTTGGCGGCTCGGGAACCCTTGCCTCCTTGGCCGTGCAGCAGTCTGCGCCGGACGGCTACACGCTACTGGCCGCGCGCGCTGGCACCCACGCCGTTGCACCCGCACTGGACCCGCAAACACCGTACCAGTTCGATCAGTTCACGGTGTTGGCCATTCTGAATCTGGGTCCCTTGATTTGCGCCGTCAGGACCGACTCGCCCCACACCTCCATCCGCGATCTGCTGAACACGCTGCGCCAGCACCCGGGCACACTCAAATACAGCACCCCGGGGGCTGGCACCTTGCCCAACTTCACGACCCAATACCTGATGTCGCTATCCGGTATCCCGACCAGCGCCGCAGCCCCGCTGCATTTCATCGGCGGCGTGGAGGCCGCCGATGCCGTCTTACGCGGCAAGGCCGATTTCACCTGTATTGCTGCATCTGTCGTGGGCACACAGATTGCGCAAGGCCAGTTGCGCGGCCTATTCACCACTGCGCCCGGGCGTTTGGCCGCCCTGCCACAGATTCCCAATGCCCGTTAAGTCGGGTTTCGGGCCCTATCGGACATGGTGGGTTGGACCGCCCTAATGGGGCCGCCCGGTTTGCCTGCAGAGGTGGTGCGCTACTGGAAGCAGACCTTGCAGCAAGTGGCCGTTGACCCCCTGTGGCTGGTCGACAATGACCGACTCTTGGGTACGCCGGCAATTCGCTTCATCGCCAAACCCGATCAGTTTGTGTATGAGCAGTACCTGATGTACAAGCGCATGGCCCTCAACATGGAAGTGGTGCGGTGACACGGCCCGTTGATGCCCGCGCTGCGCGCTGGCGTGTGTTCGGAATGCCGATGGCCGATATAGCTTGGCTCGCTCTGGTACTGCTGTTGGGATTGGCCATGAGCGCCTGGGCATACCGGACCCTGCGGGTCACCGAAAAACTACGCAACGACGAAATTCACGCCGCCGCGGCCGATTCCGTGATGGATTCTTTCACAAGGGACTTGCCGCGCGCCATCGAGGTGGTGCATAACGCAGGATTGATGCTGGAAGTCAACCCCCAATTGCGTCGCTGGCAGTTCAACCACTACGCCGCGCGCGTCATGTCAGAGCTGCACAGTGTGACTATTCTGGAGTGGCAACCTATCGTACCCGCAGCCGAATTGCGCCAATTTGAAGCCAATGCCAGGGCGGAAGGGCTGCAGAACTATCGGGTGCTGCATCCCAATCCGACTGGAACCGACTGGCTGCCGGCACAGGGCCTCAGCGAATATGTTCCGGTGTTATATGCGTGGCCGGAGACCTCCGGCACAGCCGGACTGGACTTGGCGTTCAGCCCAGAGCGCATGGCATCCAAACGCAAGTCCAACGCAATAGGTAGGCCGGTAGCATCCGGTGTGTTTGAGATCATGCAGAATGGCACAGCGCACTCTGGCACCATGGGCTTGACAATTTCTACCGCAGTGCGGCAGGACCCCACTGACCCAGGTCGAGTCAGAGGCTATCTGGCGGCGGTGGTTCCCTTACCAGCGCTACTGCAGGATGCCGCGTTTCGTGCCGACTCGGCCAAAATGGACCTACTGGTGTATGACCTTGGCTCCAAAGACACCAAGCCGATTTACACCTGGTTGGGCGATGACTCCGACCTGGACCGAAATCAAACCCGACAGCGGGAAGAGCGGCGACAAGACTTCATCACAAACGTGGACGTTGCTGGCCGGCCCTGGGAGTTTGTGATGCACCCGCGGCCTACATATTTTTCCACACTGCCGCGCAGTTTTGCACCGCTGGCATTGGCAGCGGGGCTGGCCAGCACCTTGCTCATCATGCTGGCCGTAGCCGTAGCCCAAATCAGCCGACGGCGCAGCGAGCATGCCCACGCCTTGACGCAACGTGCCCGCGAAGCGCTGGCCGATGAGCGCCGGCGTTTGAATAACATCATTGAGGCAACGGACGTCGGCACCTGGGAATACAACTACATCACCGGAGAGGTGCATGCGAACGCGCGCTGGGCCGGCATTGCCGGCTACACCTTGGACGAATTACAACCGGTGCACAGCTACCGTTGGCGCGACCATTGCCACCCGGAGGATGTGGCGCGCGTGACTGAGTGCCTGCGCAAACACCACCGAGGTGAAACCCAGCGCTATGACTGCGAGTACCGGGTGCGCCACAAGGATGGACGCTGGGTCTGGCTGGCATCGCGCGCCAAAGTGATTGAATTCACGGCCGACGGCAAACCGCAACTGATAGCCGGCACCAACCTCGAAATCACCGCGCGCAAGCAGGCTGAAGCCGATGTTCTGGCGCTGAACGCAACCCTGGAGCAGCGTGTGCAAGAGCGCACCGCCCAGTTGGAGTCGGCCCTGCACGCTGTGCGCCATTCACAAGATCAACTCGCCAAGAGCGAAGCTCACGCCACCCTGGGAACCCTTATCGCCAGCGTGTCGCACGAGTTGAGCACGCCCATGGGCAACAGCCTGATGGCCGCCAGCGCGCTGGTGGCGCAGGCCAAAGAAATAAACCGCCTGGTCGATTTGGCGAAGATCGGGCGCGCTGAGCTCACTAAGTTCTTGTCACAAGTGCAAGACGGCAACGCACTGGTACTGCGCAATCTGGAGCGCGCAGTCGATTTGCTGAAAAACTTCCGCCAAGTGGCCGCCGATCAGGCCAGCGAACAACGCCGAAAATTTGATATGCGCCAGACTGTGAAAGAGGTGATTGACACCTTGGCGCCCAGTCTCAAACATAGCCCACACTCGGTGGTGCAAGAGGTGCCCGCCGGTATCACGCTGGACAGCTACCCAGGCCCACTAGGGCAGGTCATCATTAATCTGATCAATAACGCCTATCTGCATGGTTTTGACGGTGTTGCACGGGGTCAGGTCACCTTGCATGTTGAAGTTCAGAACGAAATACTCACCATGACAGTGCATGACAATGGCAAAGGAATTTCAGCGCAGACGTTGGAAAAAATGTTTGTCCCATTTTTCAGCACCAAGATCGGCGAAGGTGGGACTGGCTTGGGTATGTCCATTGTCGACAACCTGGTCACTAAAACCCTGGGCGGCAAAGTGTCGGTGCAATCAGAACTCGGAGTAGGCACCACAATACAAGTCACTCTACCCCTGAGCGCACCGCAACATGGTGGCGAGAATTGACTACAGTGCCAAGTCCAAAGGCTCAGAGTCGGTGCTTTCCATGGCATCGTCAACAGTTGGCTGCAACAGTTGGGACGCAATGCCGTGCAAGAGGACCAAATCTTTGAAGGCAGCAAGTTCAAAGGGCTCGGGATTTTTCTCAAACGGGTCGTGCAAGATACATGACTCCAGCATGTCCAACAACCGGGCGGAGGGCCACAGATTGGTAATGTGCACCAACAGCGACGGGTAGTCTTCCAGACCTCGCCTTTCCGCTAGGAACAGAGGGAACTCGGGGATGGTGACGTTGAACACCTGCTGGCAGGCCTCACGGCCCTGTCCGTACACCATTTTCAGGTTACGGGCATTGGCGATGCGCAGCAATTCTAGGTAAAGCAGCGGTGTTTCGCGGCTGTGCGTGCGGATGCTGGCCTCCAGGGCATCCACAGCTTCGTGGGTCTTGCCCAGTTGGTCAAAGTACTCCGCCTGCAGCAACATATCGAATTGGCTGTCCTGGTTGAAATCGGGATGTTCATTCACACGGTTGTTCCCCAAAGGTGGCCGTGTCTGCAATGTGGGAGCTAGGGGCAGGCTATTGACCAGCAGTTTTTCCGACCTTGAGGTGAACTGCGTCATGCTCGGTGGCGGTGTGACTTCATAGGCGCGGGTTGTATCCGGCGGTGGCCAGGTATCGGCGGCCACAGGCTCCAGATCGGCCTCTTCCAGCGCTTCGCTCAGGGAGTTGCGCTTTCTTTGCCAGAAAAACACCAATGCGACTGAGGCGACCATAACCAGTGCAGCAAAGCCGTACATCAGACTGCGTGAATCACGCTCTTCTTCGGCTTTTTCAAGACGTTCGCGCATCAGCTGCAATGCGACTCCGTTTTGCGCTGCCTGTTGCCGCAAGGCCTTCATGTCACTCTGGAGTTGCTCAATACGCTGGGCATCCCGGGTCCGTTCTTCGCTCACGATAGCGGCGTTGGTAGTCTCCAGTGACATGATGCGCTCATTCAGAATATCAATGGGATCGAGTTTCAGACGGGGGCGCGCCGCGTTCGGGGGCTCCGCCTTTTTAGCGGAATCGGTTGGGGCGCTGCTAGGGTAGGTGGGGGGCACCGCGCGCTGTGAAGGTTGTGCCAACTGTGCAGCTCGCCTTTCGACTGTGCGGGCACTGGGTTTTGATTTGGCGGTTCGCTCACGCGGCGGGGCAGCCATTGGGTCGGGCTTGGTGGAAGCAGCAACTTGTGCGGTGAGCAATGTCACCGTTGCCGCGGTTTGTGCCGCAGACGACGGGGGTGCCAGTGGTGCGGTGGGAGGTGGTAGCACGGCCAGCTCGATCGGTTCGGCTGCGCTCGGAAGATCCGCCAAAATCACACTGCGGCGGGTGACTTTCTCGTCGCAGCCAACACGCACAAGCGCCGTGACGATCGGCTCATCAACCGCCACTAGGGACTTTAGGCGAAGTCGAACCAACTCTGGCTCGGTACTAGGCTCTAGCGTGACTTGGATGTTTGCGGCATCGAGCTTGTTGTCTCCGTAGAAGACTTCTACCGACGGGCACAGCGACCCCGACGCTGCTCCGGGCTCCAACTGAATGGGTACTGTTAGGTTTAACGGGCTTCCTATCCAGGCAGAACCATCCAGCTTGCCCACGGTGAGCGCATGGGCCGCCAGTGCGGCGCCCATCAGCACCATACCCACAACCCGCCGCTTCAACCGCATGGAAACGCCCCCGTTTGATACATATTGTTACTGCATTCTGCAGTATTGGTTGAAAACAATCAATGACACGGCCAAAAAATCATGTAGCGTCGACGCCTCATAAAATACGGCCAAGGTAAACCCGCTGGCAGCGGTTGCGGTCATCACTTTGCGCCCGCCAAATGCAAAGACCCACTAGTATTTCGTTTCAATAAAACATTTACTTAATCGACCAAACCTGCGATCATCTCCATCCAGAACTTCGAAAGGAGCCTGGAATGGCAAGACCGACCACAAGGGCGACGCTGACAC
>JBKJJC010000139.1:0-3336 GCA_046598245.1 Rhodoferax sp. | reverse complement strand
TGCGGTGTGAGTACCTTTGACGCGCAACCCGGAAGAGGCTTCTTTCATGTGCTGCGCAAGGGTGAGATGGTGGTCACCCACCGCAAAGGTGCACACGTGCTGCGGCGCATTGAGGCGAAGGAGCCGACGCTGTTTTTCTACCCGCAGCCTTTGACCCATCAGTTCCACAATGCGCCGGAAGAGGGGTCGGACTTCACCTGTGCCTCCGTCCATTTCGAGGGTGGCGCCAACCACCCCTTGGTTCGTGCGTTGCCGCCGCTGATCGTGTTGCCACTGGCCAGCGTTCCTGGCCTCTCCACGGCGCTGGATTTGCTGTTCCAGGAGGCCGACCAAGTGCGGTGCGGACAAAGACTGATGGTGGACCGTTTGTTCGAAGTGGTGTTGCTCCAACTGCTTCGCTGGCTGCTGGACCATGGGGATGAGGGCGGCGTATCGATAGGCTTGGTGTCCGGGCTGGCAGACCCCCAACTCGCCCGTGCGCTGACTGCGATGCACGAGGCCCCCCAGATGCCCTGGTCGGTGGAGACGCTGGCGGACCAGGCCGGGATGTCGCGCAGCGCGTTTGCGAGCCGATTCAAAAAGGTCGTGGGCATGGGGCCCGCCGACTACCTGACCGATTGGCGTATGGCCTTGGCCAAGAAGCAACTGCACCAGGGTCGCGCGGTGAAAAACATTGCACTAGAGCTTGGGTACGCAAACGCGTCAGCGTTGTCCCGCGTGTTTGCACAACGCACAGGCGCCTCACCCAGGCAGTGGCTGGACCAGCGCCCAGCTCCACAATGACATGCGCGAATGCATGCTCGAACCACTGACAGCAGCAATCACCGGCTTGGACAACAACAGACGCGAAGGCCCCATCGGGCCTGCAGGCCCTGCGCCATGCGCGCATCGGGGTCTGCATCCACTGCGTTGCGCACGTCGGCGCGGTCAAGGCTTACTACGGTGACTGCACCGTGTTTTCGGGTTTCTACGGGGGCGTTCATGCATCTGAATAAACAGTCTCACGGGAGACACCGTATCAGTGAGAACCCCTAGCGGGGAATTGAATCGCAACAGCTATAAACGTGGAGCTCTAAATATTAGGAGATGACGTGCTGTTTCTTCAACTGGTGATCAGCGGGATCGCACAAGGGTGCATCTACGGCCTGATTGCACTCGGCTTTGTATTGATCTACAAGGCCACCGAGACCGTGAGTTTTGCCCAAGGCGAACTGATGATGCTGGGGGCCTTTGGTGGCCTGGTGTGCATGACCATGATGGGCTTTCCGTATTGGCTGGCGATCATCAGCGTAGTCATCGCCATGTCTGTCTTTGGCGTGCTGCTGGAGCGCATTGTGATTCGCCCCATTCTGGGGCAGCCCGCCTTCTCCATCGTCATGCTGACCATTGGTATTGGCTACGTGGCGCGCGGCCTGATCACGATGATTCCCGGCATCGGCACCGACACCAATGCACTGCCAGTGCCCTACAAAGATGAGATCCTCAAGTTCGGTGGCAACGCGATGGGTGTCGGCGCACTGGTGCTCAATGTAGAGCACCTCGTCATCATCGGGGCCACGGCCATCTTGTGCGCTCTGTTGTTCGCACTTTTTCGTTACAGCAAGCTGGGTATTGCGATGCAGGCCGCGTCACAAAACCAGTTGGCCGCTTACTACATGGGTATTCCCGTACAGCGGCTCAATGGCATTGCCTGGGGCTTGGCGGCTGCGGTTGCCGCCATTGCGGGCATCCTGCTGGCGCCCATCACTTTTGTGCACGCCAATATGGGTTTCATCGGCCTGAAGGCTTTTCCGGCCGCCGTGGTCGGCGGCTTTGGTAGCCTGCCCGGAGCCATTGTGGGTGGGCTGGTGATTGGCATGGTGGAGTCGTTGGCCGGCTTTTACTTGCCAGACGGATTCAAAGACACTGCCGCCTACGTGGTGGTTCTCGTCATGCTGATGGTCAAGCCCAATGGTTTGTTTGGCGAAAAACTGCGTAAAAAAGTATGAGATTCATTTTCAAAACCGACTACGCACAAGACATCAACCTGGCCAAACATGGCGGGCATGTCTTCTGGTACAGCGCGGTGGTGGCACTTTTATTAGCAGCTCCTTGGCTACTGGCCGAGTACAGCTTGGCACAACTCAACCTGGTGCTGATCTATGCCATCGCCGGCCTGGGGCTGATGCTGCTGGCCGGCTTTACCGGGCAGTTTTCACTGGGGCACGCTGCGTTCCTGGGCGTGGGGGCCTATACGCAGGCCTATCTGACCGGCATCGGCATGCCGTTTTTACTGTCTCTAGGCCTCTCGGGCTTTTTGTCGGCGTTGATCGGCATCGTGGTCGGGTTGCCTGCATTACGGCTCAAGGGCATTTACCTGGGCATGGCAACGCTCTCGTTTGGCTTCATCATCGAAGAGGTGTTTGCCCGTTGGGAGTCTGTGACCGGTGGCAACGCCGGAAAATCCGTCGCAGGTATCAACCTGTTTGGCTACGACATTGGCAGCGGCGAAGGCTTCTACTATGTGTGCCTGGCCATCACCATTGCCTGCACACTGGGCATTCTGAACCTGTTGCGCAGCCCCACGGGACGGGCGTTTGTAGCCATACGGGATTCCGAAATTTCTGCGCAAAGCATGGGCATCCATCTGGCCTACTACAAGACCCTGTCGTTCTCCATCTCGGCAGCGCTGGCGGGTTTTGCCGGGGCGCTCTATGCGCACAACCTGCGTTTTATCTCGCCCGACCAGTTCAACCTGCTGCAGTCGATTGACTTGCTGCTGATGATCGTGGTCGGTGGCCTGGGCTCGGTCCACGGCGTGTTTCTGGGCGCGATATTCCTGATCATCCTGCCCCAAGGCATATCGGCAGTGAAGGGCTTTTTGCCCGAGTTCATCGGCCAAGCGCCCGGCCTTAAAAGCGTGATTTACGGCGCCATGTTGATCGCGTTTGTATTGTTCGAGCCGATGGGTCTGTATGGCCGCTGGCTCAAGGTCCGCACCTACTTGCAGATGTTCCCGTTCTACCGCAAGGGCATGTTCAAACGACAAAAGTCCTTCCAAAAATCGGATCGCTTGAAATGACCCCCACGCTCGTCACTTCGTGTACTTCGCTGCCCCCCAAGGGGGCCCTCACGCCTCGGGGCGGCCCAGCGGCGCTCAATCTATGACCCCCACACTTCTATCAGCTAAAAATCTGAGCGTGCGCTTTGGCGGCGTGCTTGCGGTTAACAACGTGAGTTTTGATGTCAAACAGGGTGAGGTATTCACCTTGATTGGGCCCAACGGTGCCGGCAAGACCACGGTGTTCAACCTGATCAGCCGCATCTACACCCCCACCACCGGCACCATTGATTTCA
>JBKJJC010000285.1:0-2515 GCA_046598245.1 Rhodoferax sp. | reverse complement strand
TCGGCAACCCAATACATCCCATGACAAAAGACAACAAACCTCATCGAGACAATGCACCCCAGGCCCTGGCCGATTATGTGGTGCCCAGTTATGCGCCCGACACGCCCCTCAAAAAATGGGCTCCATTGAAGTGGGCCGTGCGGGGTGGGGCGGCCCTGTTGGTACTGATTGTTTTATTGGGTGCCACGGCCAACTTCCGGTGGACGCGCGACGTGGATGCGCGCCTGGCAACGCTAGAGGCCGCCACGCCCCCTACACGACCACAGCGTTATGACGACGAAGAATTGAAGACCTTGCCACCCGTCGTGCGGCGTTACCTGTCGCAAGCATTGAACATGAACCAGCCGCTGGTGCGCAGGCTGTACCTGGAGCAGACTGGCACCTTCAACCGCAGCAACATACCGATGGTGGAGCAGTGGGAGCCGTTCACGGCCCGCCAACGGGTAGCCACCAAACGGCCTGGTTTTGTGTGGGATGCTGCCATTCGGGTGTCGCCCGGCATCACGGTGCGTGTGGTTGACGCCTATGTGGCCGGTGTGGGCACCTTGCAGCCTTCGGTTTTCGGTTTGATTGATGTCGGCGGTAGCCAGGGCAACAGCGACATTGCCCGCGGCGAGCTGATTCGCTATTTTGCCGAGGGTGTGTGGTACCCCACCGTGTTGTTGCCCAGCCAGGGTGTGCAATGGAAAGCGGTGGACGACCAGTCTGCGCAAGCCACCCTAAGTGATGGACCGCTGACCGTGAGTGTGTTGTTTAGCTTCAATGCGGACGGCATGGTGGAGCGTATCAGCAGCACCGAGCGCAGCGCGCTGTTGAATGGTGTGATGGTTCCCCTGCCGTGGGAAGTCCGCTTGTCCAATTACCAACTCCGTGAGGGCATGCGGGTGCCGCATGAAGCCGAGGTGGCGTGGCTGACTCCGGGTGGCCGTTGGCCCTATTGGCGCGGCAAGATCGAGAAACTGGATTACGACATGCCGCGGTAGGCCTATCGGGTCGCTACCAGAAAGGACTCGTCCGCTGACAGACTAGCGTTCAACTGCGTGCGACAGGCCTTGCTGGCTTCCCGGGCCGACAGCCCCAGGCAGCGCACCATGGCCGCCGACTGCGTGGCCGTGGATTGCCTGCGCAGCTCACCCGCCTGGGCGGCGTTGCTGACAACTGCGTAAAACGCGACCAGCATGCCCACAAGCATTAGCGAAGCCAAGGGCAGTGTCCAAGGAGATTCAGATATTTTGGTTGGGGAGACTAACATGGGGATTTCCTTTAAATTTGCTACTATATTGATAGCTAATGAGACTTATTCGACGGGGGCTAGAGGCTTATTTAGTTGAATAACGTTTGATCCAGTCGACATACTGGTCCATCCAGCCCTGCAGGAAGTGGCGGCTGCCTTCGCCGATGCTTCCGCTGGCATCAAACAAATCGTCCTTGGCTTGGATAAACGCCTCGGGCTGCCCCAGCGTGGCGACATCCAGGTAGGCCAGCACATTGCGCAAGTGCTGCTGCGCCAGTGCTGTGCCAACGGCGCCCACGGAAACACCCAACACCCCGGCCGGTTTGCCCGTCCACGCGCTCTGGCCGTAGGGGCGCGAAGCGTGGTCAATGGCGTTTTTAAGCACGCCTGGCATGGAGCGGTTGTATTCGGGTGTGATGAAGAGCAGGCCATGGGCCTTTTTGATTTCGGCCTTCAGGCGGACCACGGAGGCTGCGGGCTCGTCGTCATCGTCTTGGTTGTAAAGCGGCAGGTCGTCGATTTGGGACTGCTCGAATGTGAAATCGGCGGGTGCCAGTACAGCCATGGCATGTGCCAGCTTGCGATTGAATGAATCGCGGCGCAGGCTGCCGACAAAAACGGCGATGGTGTACTTACTCATGTCGGTCCCAAAAGATTCTATGGTGCCCGCACACTTCTAATATCTCTGTGCAGTAGCGCACAGTAGTGGTAACCACGCTACTGGGCCGTCCTTACCATTCCACCGGCTATCCGGGGGTAAGCCAATGGTTGGCCGTCCAGATGCCGGCTATGGTCAGCAGCAAGGAGCCCGCGACGTGCACACTGGCCGTGCCCAGCGCCAGCGCATACCGTTGCTGCATCAGCAGCCCCACCACTTCGGCGCTGAAGGTGGAGAAGGTGGTCAGGCCACCCAAAAAACCCGTGACCAGGGCCAGGCGCCATACCGGGTCCAACTGCGGCATGGCTTGGAACACCGCCACGCAAATGCCAATCAGGTAACCGCCGATCAGATTGGCCGCCAGCGTGCCCCAGGGGATGGCGCCACCGGAGCTAAGCCACAGGCCAAGGCCCCAGCGCCCCAGGGCGCCAGCACTGGCGCCCAGACAAATTGCAATGACTGCCAACATGGCTCGCGCTCCTTATTTTGTGTGGTGGACAGGGTGGCGCCTGATCATAATGGGCCATGAATCTGCGTTTTGTAGAAGCCTTTTACTGGGTGGCCTCGCTCAAGAGCATTTCGCGCGCGGCCGACAAACTGTTTCTGACCCAGTCCGCCATGTC
>JBKJJC010000244.1:0-6335 GCA_046598245.1 Rhodoferax sp. | reverse complement strand
TTCGACTTAGACCTGCGACGGACCCGTGAGGTGCGGCAACGAACAGAACGGATCAATCTAGGCGTGCAGACTGGGTTATTCAGTCAGACCCGATAGCGAACGACCCTTGCTGCTTCCTCCCAATTCGAAAGAACCCATGACATCCTCCTACCAAAGTATCAATCCCAACAACGGCAAGCTGCTCCAGAGCTTCGAACATTTGAACACTGCACAGCTCGAAAAGTCGCTGGCCGCCGCCGAAGACTGCTTCCAGACCTGGAAGCACAAGAGCTATGCCGAGCGTGCCGTCATCGTCAACAAGGCCGCCGCGTTGCTGCTGGCCCACGTCGACGACTTCGCCAAACTTGCCACGCAGGAAATGGGCAAGCGCATTGCGGAGGCGCGCGGCGAAGTCCAGTTCAGTGCCAATATCTTGGCGTATTACGCAGAACATGCCGAGGCGTTCCTTGCACCGACCAAGCTAAATCCAAAAACCGGTGAGGCCCACATGGAGAGCTCGCCCATTGGTGTGCTCTTTTGTGTACAGCCCTGGAACTTTCCGTACTACCAGCTGGCGCGTGTGGCCGGGCCGCAGTTGATGGCTGGCAACACGCTGGTGGTCAAACATGCCGGCTGCGTGCCGCAATGCGCGATGGCCTTCGAGAAGCTCCTGTTGGATGCAGGTGCACCAGTCGGCGCATATACGAATCTGTTGATCTCGCACGAACAATGCAACACTGTCATCGATGACCCGCGCATCAAGGGCATAGCGTTGACTGGCAGCGTTGAGGCGGGGCGCGCCGTGGCAGCGCGGGCCGGGCAGAACCTGAAGAAATCCACCATGGAACTCGGCGGTAGTGACGCCTTCATCGTGCTGGAGGACGCCGACATCGATGCGGTCATCCCGTATGCAGTGGCGGGTCGTATGTCCAACAATGGCCAGACTTGCTGTGGGTCGAAACGCTTCATCGTGGTGGATGCCGTTGCAGACGCCTTCTTGGCAAAGTTCAAGACCGCGCTGGAGGCCATTGTTCCAGGCGATCCGATGGAAGAGAGCACCATGCAAGGGCCGCTCTCCACCGAATCCGCACTGCTGAAGTTGCTGACGCAGGTGGATGCCGCCGTGAAAGGTGGCGCCAAGCTGCTGATGGGCGGCAAGCGCGTTGACCGACCGGGCTGGTTCATGCAGACGACTATCCTCACCGACATTCAACCGGGCAACGCGGCTTTCCGCGACGAGTTTTTCGGCCCGGTGGTCTCGTTCTACCGTGTCAAAGACGAAGACGAAGCCGTCGCGCTGGCCAATGATTCCGACTTCGGCCTGGGTGGCTCGGTCTGGACGAAGGACGCGGCGCGTGGAAAGCGCATCGCAAGCCGCATCGACACCGGGATGGTGTTCGTCAACAACACGGATTGGTCCAACGCTGAGTTGCCGTTCGGCGGCATCAAGAACTCCGGCTATGGCCGCGAGCTGGGCAATATGGGCATCCAGGAGTTCGTCAACAAGAAGCTGGTGCGCACCGGGCCCCTCCCTGCACCGGTCTAAGCGTAGGCGGGGTGGCTGCCCGCCATCACGCGTTGTCTTGTACGGTCGTTTTTCGCAGCAAAATAATTTCACGTATTTCCGTGTCAACGGATAGCCTTCTAGGCGCGGGTTTCTATGATCTGCATATTCTCGAAAATTACAAAATGCTATGAAACATATAGCTAAATGTGATGGTACGACGGGGGCTAGCGGCACATTTCACTTAAATGTTTGCCAAACAAGCCTAAATCGGGTGTTTCTCACACATTCCCACTAAACAGCCGCCGTATCAGCAGATCCTTAAAGCTATGCGCCTCGTCCAGCCCCAGCCGCTCCAGGTATCCGGGGGGCGCTTGTTTGTCTTCCCACAGGCTCTTGATGGCCATGGCCAGCAGCTCGGTGGGGTGTTCGCTGGCGTGTTTGATTTTTTGCATGGCGCGCACCATGCGCAGCTCGTCTTCGGTCAGGTCGGTGCCAAAGGGGTAGTCGGGCAGCAGGCCCGCCTCGGACCAGGGGTGCAGCTTGGCCTCTAGCGTCTCGGGCAGGTTCTGTTGGTATGGCTCGGGCACTTCGTAGTCGGCTTCCAGCTTGCCCTGGGCCTTGGCCTGGGTGACCAGGTCGGCCTGGAAGCGGGAATCGGCAATGGCGATCAGGCGCTTGACCACTTCGCTGTCCGTCTGGCCGCGCAGCCGGGCCACACCGTATTCGGTGATGACGATGTCGCGCAGGTGGCGGGGGATGGTGGTGTGGCCATAGTTCCAGACGATGCTACTGCTCACGGTGCCGTGTTTGTTTTCGTGGGTGGCGCGCAGCATCATCATCAGCCGTGCGTCAGGCAACGCGTGTGACATAGCGACAAAGTTGTATTGCCCACCCACGCCGCTGACCACTTGGCCCGACTCCAACCCGTCGCTGACCATGGCACCCAGCAGCGTCACCATCATGGTGGTGTTGATGAAGCTGCCTTTCACGCGCTGGGCACGCTTCATCACCTCGTCGCCATACAACTGGTTGATGAAGTCGATGCGGGTCATGTCGATCTTGGCCAGTTCGTGCGGCGGGCTGGCGCGCAGCCGCTGGTAAAAGTCGTTGGGCCCCAAGAAGAAGCCGCCGGTCATACAAACACCGCCCTGCAGCCGCGCGCCCAGCATGTGTTCGGTAATGGCGGCCTTGGCGTCTGCGTCGTGCATGTCGTTGGCGCACACGGCGTCACCACACACCAAGGTGGCCCCGCGCAACTGCACGCCTTCACGCAAGAGGCCAAAGCGCTGCAGAAATTCGACGTCGCTTTGTGTCAGCGTGGTGTGGATGCGCCCGGCCGCCACCAGCGCCTGCAGGCTGGTGATGCTGATGCTGTCCACCGCCACGGTGCCCGCGTTGATGCACTGTTGCAACACACCGTCGGCAAAGACTTCGCGGCGGATGATGCCGGCCTCCATCAGTTTGAGGAAGGCGCTGACAAACATCTCGGAGCAGCCGTACAGGCCTTCGTCAAAGCGGCCGAGTTCGCGCCCGCGGGTGCCGCGGGGGCACAGCGATTCCAGGATGTTGCGATAGGCGTCGCCATGCCGGTCACGCAGGATCAGTGCTTGCCCAATGGCGTCGCCCAGCGAGCCGATGCCGATTTGCAGCGTGCCGCCGTCGCGCACCAGGCTGGCCGCGTGCAGGCCGATGGCGTAGTCGGCGGTGCTGACTTTGGCATTGGGTGGTGCAAAAACTGCGTGTGTGGCCGCGGGGTCGGTTACCAGCACGTCGAAGAAGTCACCGGCCACCTCCGCACCGTTGGGCATGAAGGGCATGGCACGGTTGATGACGCCCACCGTTACCAGTTGCCGACCGTTGGCACGCAGGCGCTCGACCACTTCGTGTGTCACATCCGGGTTGCTGGAGAGGCTGAGGCGCAGTTTGCCAGCGTCTTCGCGGGCGGCCACGGCCTGCGCCAGCAGGTTGATGCCTTGCACCGCCATGTCGCGTGCGACAAAGGTGTAGTTGGTGGAGATGTATTCCTGCTGTGCAATGGCGTTGCCCAGGTAATCCCCCGTTTTCATAAAAAACTCGTGGACGCGGATGTGGGGCGGCAGGCAGCCAGCGCGGGAGTCCTTCACATAGTCCAGATCGGGGTAGTCGCCAAATACGCGTTGCACAAAGGGCTCTAAAAAGTGGCGCTCCAGGTCGCTGTTGCCCACTGGTTTTTCCAACGACAGTGCGGTGATGATGGTCAGCTCGCGCCCAGCGCTTTGTTTGATGCGCTGGTAGAGGGCGTTGACAAAGGGGTTGGGTTTGCCCACGCCCAGTGGTATCCCCAGCACGATGGGCCCGGCAATAGTTGCCAGTACATGGTCTACGGCGGCGGCGATGGAGTGGATGGTTTTGGTCATACCGTCTGGGTTGTTGAGTGGGCAGGTTTACACAATGCATGATTTCAGACGACCTTGTGTTGATCTTGCGCAAGTTGCGGCGTGTGGCTTCACGGTAAAACGGTACCAACCGTCAGGAACACCATGAAAAATATCGTCAGCATCAGCCTGGGCAGTGCCCGCAACAACTTCGATCTGCAAACCTCCTTTATGGGCAAGACCCTGCGGGTGCGACGGTTGGGAACCGGCGGCAGTGTCAGCAAGGCCGTGACCTTGCTGCGCCAATGGGAGGCCAGTGCCGATGCCTTGGGTTTGGGTGTGGCGCGCGACAGCTACAAAGTAGCCGGCAAACGGTATGCCGACGCCGACAGCATTGCGCTCAAGAGTGCAGTTCAGCGGGTGCCCGTGACCACCGGAGCGCGCCTGCAAGACATATTACAAGAGTGGGCTGTGCGCCACGTGCAGACCAACCTGCCGCAGTTCTTCAACCATGCACGGGTGTTGTTCTGGTCTGGCAAGGAGCAGTACCGTTTGGTGTTGAGCCTGTCTGAATACACCCAGAACCTGCAGTTTGCCGACCCCATCGTGCAGCACGGTGTGCCCAAGATACTGCACGGCGTGCGTGAGCTAGAGCTTTATACGCAGGGCGCTGACCTGGTGGCAGGCTGGGTGCCCGACATCGCCACCGACAACAAGGCGGTGCGGCTGTGGGCAGACCATGTGTTGCAGGGGGCGCTACAGGAATGCACGGTGCTGGTTGCCATGCCCCACGAGGTGGACGCCGTGCGCCCGCAGCACCTGGCCGGCAAGGTGGTGGTCAGCTGCGGCGTTAACGACGAACGTGTGCGTGCCTGGGGCAACGCGGGGGTGCACACCATTGTGGATGCGGCACCGGTTTTGCAAGGGCACGTGCTGAGCCCGGCCACGCTAGAGGCCATGCTGATCGCCGTGACCGGGCGCCACGGGCACGATTTACACGATGACGACTACCTGGACATGCTGATGCAGACCGGCCTGCAGCCGCGCATTCTGTACCCCAATGGCGCTACCCGCATGAACCGGTTTGCGTTTGTGATCCATCCGCTGTCGCAAGAATACTTCAAGAAGGTCAAGCCGATCGAGTTGCTCTCCAATGTGTCGCCCCCGGTGGTGATGGACTCCCTGGAAAAGGCGATGGCCTATGCGCCGCCCTTTGTTTACTCTAAGATCACAGGCATACGCTCGCCCACCGGCGCGCAGGCAGAGGGCTGGCTGATATCGGTGGGTGGCACGCCCAAGGAGATCATGGCCCACAGCCCCGAATTTACCTACCGCCGTTTGCTCGCCGCCGCAGAGCTGGCGCGTGGTTTGGGTGCGCAGATCATGGGGCTGGGCGCTTTCACCAAGGTGGTGGGCGACGCCGGGGTTACGGTGGCCAAGCGGGCACCGCTGCCTATTACCACTGGCAACAGCTACAGCGCGTCGGGTGCTTTGTGGGCGGCCCACGATGCCATGCGCAGGTTGAAGCTGGTGCGGGCACCGGCCAAGGGCAAACGCGCCAACTTCAAAGCCATGGTGGTGGGCGCAACCGGTGCCATTGGCTCGGTATGCGCGCGCCTGCTGGCCACTACGGCGCAAGAGGTTCATCTGGTGGCGCCCGAGACCGCCAAACTGCTCGCTTTGCAAGAATCGATACTGCGCGAGACCCCCGACGCGCGCCTGTTTGTGCACACACGGGCCGACACCCAGATTGCGGACATGGACATGATCGTCACCGCTACATCGGGCGCTGGTAAAAAGGTGCTCGACATCACCCAGGTCAAGCCGGGCTGCGTGATCACCGACGTGGCCCGCCCTCTGGACTTGCCGCCAGACGAGGTGGCCAAGCGCCCCGATGTGCTGGTGGTGGAATCCGGAGAAATTTTGCTGCCGGGTGATGTGGAGATGAAGAATATTGGCCTGCCCAAGAACGTGGCCTATGCCTGCCTGGCGGAAACCATTGTGCTGGCGCTGGAGGGGCGGTTTGAGAACTTCACCGTGGGCCGCAATATCGAATGGGAGCGGGTGCGAGAGATCTACCGCCTGGGGCTCAAACACGGCATGCAGTTGGCCGCCGTGTCCGGTGTCAACGGCGTGTTTTCTGACGCCGACATTGCGCAGGTGCGCAAGCTGGCACTGGCCGCACGCAAAAAGGCCACACGCGCCACCACCAAAACCTAGGAGCCTCATGCAACGCACTAATTCCACCCGGTCCTCTCGCGATTGGGCCGCTGCGCGGTCCAAGCTGCCCGATCAGCACAGCGTTCCCATGGGCTCGGTCGATACGGCGTGGCTGCGCATGGACAGCGCGGTCAACCGCATGGTCATTGTGGGGGTCTGGGTACTTCAACAGGCTTGTCTGCACGCGTGCGCACAGGTCCGTGCGGGTAATACCTGGCTTGAGTACCCAGACCCCCACAATGACCATGCGGTTGACCGCGCTGTCCATGCGCAGC
>JBKJJC010000051.1:0-13334 GCA_046598245.1 Rhodoferax sp. | reverse complement strand
AAAGCGTGCCGCAGCATCACGGCGTATGGTTACGTCCACGTATCGGCCACCCGTCAGGCGCTCGGCCAAGGCGCTGCTGACGCCGGGCACGTCTTTCAGCGCACGTTCGATCTCACCAGTGAGCCGGTCGATGGTGGCCAGGTCGGCACCGGCCACCTTGACGCCCACTGGGCTTTTGATGCCGGTGGCCAGCATGTCGATGCGGTTGCGGATGGGCGGCACCCAGATATTGGACAGGCCCGGCACCTTGACGACGCGGTCCAGCTCATCTACCAGCATCTCTTGTGTCATGCCGGCTCGCCACTGGTCGCGCGGTTTGAACTGGATGGTGGTTTCGAACATCTCCATCGGCGCGGGGTCGGTGGCGGTCTCCGCCCTGCCCGCCTTGCCGTACACGCTGGCAACCTCGGGCACGGTCTTGATCAGCCGGTCGGTTTGCTGCAACAACTCAGCGGCTTTTCCGGCCGAGAGGCCGGGCAAGGCCGAAGGCATGTACAACAGGTCGCCTTCGTCCAGGCGCGGCATGAATTCACCGCCGATATGCTGCAGCGGCCACAGGCTCAGCACCATGAGTACGACACCCACAACCAGCGTGAGTTTGGGCTTGCGCAATACCGCGTTCAGCAGTGGGCGGTAGACGGCAATCAGAAAACGGTTGAGCGGGTTGCTGTTTTCATCAGGAATGCGACCACGAATCAAATACCCCATCAACACCGGTATCAGCGTTGCCGACAAACCCGCAGCAGCCGCCATGGCATAGGTCTTGGTGAAAGCCAGTGGCGAGAACAAGCGCCCTTCTTGCGCCTCCAGCGTGAACACCGGGATGAACGACAGCGTAATGATCAACAGTGAGAAGAACAAGGCCGGGCCGACCTCGGAAGCGGCGTCGCCAATAACCTGCCAGCGCGCCTCGCCCTGCAGGGTTTCGCCGGGATGTTCGTGGCCCCATTGCTCCAGATGCTTGTGGGCGTTTTCTATCATCACCACCGCTGCATCGACCATGGCACCAATCGCAATGGCGATGCCACCCAGGGACATGATGTTGGCATTCACGCCCTGGTAGTGCATGACGATAAAGGCCGCCAGAATGCCCAGCGGCAGCGAGATGATGGCAACCAGGGCAGAGCGCAGGTGGAACAAGAAGATGAAACACACCACGGCCACAACCGCAAATTCTTCCAGCAATTTGTACGATAGGTTCTGCACCGCGCGCTCGATCAAACCGGAGCGGTCGTAGACGGGCACAATTTCAACGCCCTTGGGCAGGCTGCTTTGCAGGGACCTGAGCTTGGCCTTGACGGCGGCAATGGTCTCCAATGCGTTCTTGCCCGAGCGCATCACAATTACGCCGCCAGCGGCCTCGCCCTCACCGTCCAACTCGCCAATACCGCGCCGCATCTCTGGGCCCAACTGGATGCGCGCCACATCGCCCAGGCGCACCGATACCCCGGCGGGGGTGGTCATCAGCGGTATCGCGCGAAAGTCGTCCAGACTCTGCAGGTAGCCCGTCGCCCGCACCATGTATTCGGCCTCGCCGAGTTCCAGCACCGAGCCACCGGCCTCTTGGTTGCCCTTTTGGATGGCCTCTACAACCTTGGTATGCGGGATGGCATAGGCCGCCAGTTTGGCAGGGTCCAGCACCACTTGGTACTGGCGCACCATGCCACCGACCGACGCCACTTCGGCCACATTGGGCACGGTCTTCAGCTCGTACTTCAAGAACCAGTCTTGCAGCGCGCGTAATTGCGATGCGTCCTGTGTGCCACTGCGGTCCACCAGCGCATATTGGTAGACCCAACCAACACCCGTTGCGTCCGGCCCTATGGATGCCTTGGCCGCAGGCGGCAAACGGGACTGCACCTGGTTCAGGTACTCCAGCACACGCGACCTTGCCCAATACAGGTCGGTGCCATCCTCAAACAGCACGTATACAAACGAATCACCAAAGAATGAGTAGCCCCGCACGGTCTTGGCCCCGGGGACCGACAGCATGGTGGTCGTCATCGGGTAGGTAACCTGGTTCTCTACCAGTTGCGGTGCCTGGCCGGGGTAGGTGGTGCGGATGATGACCTGCACGTCCGACAAATCGGGCAAGGCGTCCAGTGGCGTCTTCACCAGCGCATAGACGCCCCAGGCGCAAAGCCCCAGGGTGGCCAGCAGCACGAGGAAGCGGTTGACGATGGACCAGCGAATGAGGCGGGCGATCATGGCTTGCTGCCTGGCATGGGAGCTGACGGAGTCTGCATTTGCATTTGCATTTCTCCATTTGCAGCGCCGGGGCTAGGTGCTTCATTCAGCCGGGCTTCGACACCTTTGAGGCTGGCTTCGGAGTCGATCAAGAACTGTGCAGACACCACCACGCGTTGGCCTGCCTGCAGTCCGCGCTTGATTTCGGTCTGGCCACCTGACTCCACCCCAGCTTGGACCTCTACCGCGCGGAACCTGCCCTCGCCCTCGGCCAACATCACCACGCTGCGTTTTCCAGTCATGATGACGGCCTCGGATGGCACTAGTAAGGCCTTGTTAGCACCTATCTCCTGAAACTGCATGGTCACCAACATGCCGGGCACGAGGCGGGCTTTGGGGTTGGCCAACTCCACACGGGCCTTGAGGGTACGCGTGGCTTGGTTTACATCGGGCAAGATAGCCTGCACCTTGCCGTCAAACGTGACCCCTGGCACAGCAGGGCTTTGCGCCTGTACTTTGGTACCTGGCCGCAACATGGCGGCCTGGCTCTCGGGCACCTCGGCATTGGCCCAGACACTGGACAAGCCGTTGATGCGGAACAGCGTGGCACCCATGGCGACAGCCATACCCTCGCGCACCAGCAGCTCGGACACTACGCCGCCAAGAGGCGCGGTGATGGTGATGCGGGGCTGGGGCTTACCCGTGCGCTCTACCTGCGCGATTTGCGCATCGTTCATGCCCAGCAGGCGCATGCGCTGGCGGGCACCATCAACCAACGTGCCCAGGTCTTGGCCCTGCATGCGTTTGATAGCCAAAAACTCTTCCTGCGCGCCTACCCAATCGGGCACGTACAGATCGACCAGCGGCTGGCCTTTGGCCACCGTGTCCAACGTGGCGCGCACGTGCAATCGCTCCACAAAGCCTGTAGCGCGGGCCTGCACCACCGCCTGGTCGCGTTCATTGAATGCGATGCTGCCCACGGCGGACAACTGGGGCGACAGGCTGGCCTCCACTACCTCAGCGGTGCGCACGCCCAGATTTTGCTGCACGCGGGCGCTGACGGAGACGCTGCCCTGGTCGCTACCGCTTTCGGCGTAGACCGGTACCAGCATCATGTCCATAAAGGGGGACTTGGCGGGTTTGTCAAACTTGTTGCCCGGCACCATCGGGTCGTGGTAGTACAGCACCTGGGCGCCGAATTCAGGATCTACATCACCCGCCTTGACACCTGTTTCGATGTGGCGGCGCGTTGCGGCTTCGCCTTCGGGTATGCCCTGTGGCAGCGCTTTTTTGGTAGGCCCGGCGGCTCCATCCGGTGTCGTTGTTGCCATGGTCATGTTTGCGCTGCTGGTTGCGCTGTTGGCCGTGCTGCTGCCACGGTGCATGCCAAGCGTGTACAGGCCGTATCCGGCAGCGGCCAGTAACAAAGCGCCAGCGACGGCGGCCAAGCCCAGTTGTTTCGTATTCATGGTTGTTGATCCAAGCGAGTGGTTGGGTTGACAGGGGTCAGGTAGTTGAGCTGGGCCCACAGGCGGGCAGTCTCTTGTTCTACGGCAAGCGCTTGCAAGCGGGTGTCGATCGCGTCACGTCGTGCGGCCAACACACTAGGCAAGTCCGCTTTGCCCGCGCGGTAGCCGGTCAGGGTGGCCTGCACACGTTGCTGCGCCAGCGGCACCAACTGGGTGTTGTAGCGCGCCACGCGCTCTTTGCCGTTGTGCCAGTCGTTGAGCAAATTGCGCACATCCGCCTCATGGCTGAGCAGGGTGTCATCCAAGCGGGCTTGCGATTCGCGCACCAGCGCCTGCTTGGCCGTGACCTCACGGTCTTGCCGGTTAGCCCGATCCCATTGCAGCGGAATATTGACCCCGAATGACAGCATGTTGGAATAAGCCGAGCCGCGCTGCGCGTAGTTGACCTCTACGGCCCAGTCGGCCTGGGTGTTGGCCCGCGCCAGCGCGCTTTCTGTCTGGGCAGTGTTTACCTGCGCCGCCAGCACTTGCAGATCTGGGTGCAACAGCAGGTCATCGCGGTTTAGCGCCGACTCCAGCGCCAGTGTCTGCCACGGCGGTGGCCCTGCTGGCGGGCGCTCTGCGGCGGTGCCCACCCAGCGCGCCAGCGCCAGCCCAGCGCCGCGCAACTGGCGATCAATCTGGCTGATACGGTCTTCCAGCATCACCACCGCAGCTCTGGCCGCAAATACGTCGGCCTGGCTGCCGCGCCCCGCCGCGTACACGGTATCGGCCGCCTCTATCTGCAACTTGGCTTCTTCCATTTGCTGCAACAGCAATTCGCGCATCGATTTGGCGTAGTAACCGTCTAACCACGCAATAGCGGTGTTGCGCTGTACGGTAGCAACGGCCATTTGGCGCTCGGCCAGCGCACGCTGCGCGTCGCGCTCAAAGCGCTGGGCGCGCAGTTGGCGCTTCTCCGTGCGGGGGATTTCCTGCATGACGCCAATGCGGCGCATGGTCATGAAATCACTCGTCAAACTGAATTGATCGGGCCCGTTTGCGGGCAGGTTGTCGACGCCCAGCTTGAGCACCGGGTCCGGCAATTGGGCGGCAGACACGGCCTGCTCCCGGGCCGACACCACCAGCGCGTCTTGGGCCACCACTTGCTGTGAACGGTCTACGGCAGTGCGCAGCGCTTCGTCCAAACTTAAAGGGCTGGCCGCCCAAGACGGCCATGCCAAGGCCACTAACAGGCTGCAAGCGGCTACCCGGCGAATAAAAACAGGAACTAACAAGAGACTTCTCCCGACAACACATCACAGTCTGCCGCAAGAGCCATAAGGCTCCAGGCAGGGCTAGAGGGTCGGGAGATTTAAGTTCTGAAACAGCAGTTGCGCACCGCAAGGGGTGGCGCGGTTGTGCGTTGGAGCAAAGGGGCTTGGAGTGGCACGCCTCGATCAACGGAGATTTTTTCAGACTGCGAAAAGTCAAACGCGAGGACCGGCAGCATCGGTAAAACGGGCAACACGTAAGTACTGGCAGACTGCTGGTCTGACTGGCAATGCGCTTGGCACAAGCCGGGCTGCTCAGTGTCCATGTTCGTAGGCATGGATTCGGCGCACGGCATACCGGTGTGCGCCATCGACATGCTGGTATCTGCCGCACCACTGACACCAGGCGGGCAAGTGTAGCCCGCCACAGCCAGCTGCATAAACAGCAGACCCACCAGTGCAAAGAGCAATGTGATCAGGCGGTGGCGGCGAAGGGAAGTCATTTTGGTGGGGGTTACCGATACATTGTAGATGCGCCGCTGCAACCACACCAGCCAATAGTAAGGGACCATCGGACCGTGCCTAAGCGCTTCCGTCTACCAAAAAAACTATCCCCGCCTCTATGTGGGCAACCGCACAGACTTTTCCGCCAAGCCGATAGAAACTGTCCTACAGAAGTGGGACAGAAGACGCTCTGGGATCATTCCGATCTGCACATCCAACGGAACACGTACGCGCAACCCACAGCGCGACACGCTACGTGGAAAATGTATGCACTATCCCGTCCACATTCGCTTTTCAGGCATGGAGCCTTCCCTCGCTCTCATAGCGGCAGCAGAAACGCATGCCCACGGGCTAGCCTGGGAAGAATCGGAGATCCTCAACTGCTGGGTCGGCATCCATTGCCACCCTGAGGAACAGCCTGGGGGCATGCCCTACAGTGTGCGTCTGGATGCCTCGATCCCTGGCTATGAGCTGGTCACACACCGGGTCCCGCACAACAATGTGCACTTGGCCCTTGGCCACGCGTTTGAAGACATGGCGCGCCAGCTTCAAGCCGTCGACCCCAACATCAACCATGCTGAGTACGCCGTGACCGTCAACGGTCAGCTTGAGATGCCGCAAGGTCTTTACACTCTCCCGCTGACACACCGAGCGTCGTTACGCCATCTGAAATAGATTGTGCGGCATCTGCATCACTGCGCTCGTAGGCGACAGTGCTGCACCGTAGTGGCCATCCGCACGCGGCAGCAAACGCGCAAAGTAGAACTCAGCGGTCTGGATTTTGGCGGTGTAGAAGTCGTTGGATTCCTTGCCCTTGCCGCTTGCCAACAGGTCAGCCGCCTTGGATGCCTGCAACGCCCAAAAGTAAGCCATCATCACAAAACCCGAATACATCAGGTAGTCCACGCTGGATGAGCCCACCTGCTCGCGGTCCTTCGACGCGCGCAGCATGATCAGCGTCGTCAGCACGTTCCACTGCGCCGTGCGCCGCGCCAACGTGCGCATCATCTGGCCCATGGGCGTGCGTTGCAATGTGTAGGGTTTGACCAGGCGCAAAATCGTGCCGCTGAAATCACGCACGCATTTGCCCTTGGTGTTGAGCAACACCTTGCGGCCCAGCAGGTCCAGCGCCTGGATGCCGGTGGTGCCTTCGTACAAGATGGAGATGCGGGCATCGCGGGCGATCTGCTCCATGCCGTGTTCACCGATGTAGCCGTGGCCGCCAAACACCTGGATACCCAGGTTGGCCGCTTCCAGACCCATTTCGGTCAAGAAGCCTTTAAGGATGGGGGTGTAGAAGCCCAGCTCGACGTCGTACTTTTTGTACTTGGCCTGGTCGCCTTCCTGCACAGAGTTGAACATCTTGTCGGCAATCTTGGAGGCACCATAAATCATGGCGCGGCCACCTTCGCTTCCAGCCCCTTGTTGGGCTCGCCATAAGATTGCCAATTGACCACCAAAAGGCGCGCCAGCATCTACTTAGCACGGGGTGGCAACTGACCCATCGCTTTGAGTTGCCTGATCAGCGCCGTCGTCTTGACGCTGAGTACCCAGAGCTTGAGCTAGTTTGCATCTGACTAGGCGTTGAGCAGTGCATCGAAATTTCATCCATGTAGGTTCGAACGCTTGCTACTTTTCTAGTCCTACAGTCACATTGGGCCATGTGAAGTTTTTCGCGACTATACCGCGTAAGGCACTTGCTAAAAACGGGGAAGATGCCCGTGGTACTTTAAAGCCACCTGCTACTGAAAATGTACGGACGTCGGCGGGCCTGAGCAGTGCAGCGCCAGGTACACCGTAGGTGCCATACCCATGCGCCGTGCAAACGTTTTACTGAACATTCCCACTGAGCGGTAAGCACACTGCGCAGCCACGGCTTTGACTGGGCGGCCAGCGCGCAACAGCTGCTGCGCCAGCTCCATACGCAGCCCTTCGACAAAATGCGCCGGCGTTTCGCCCATAGCCAGTGAAAACTTGCGGTGGAAGTTGCGTGGTGACATGGCCACACGCTGGGCGAGTTGGTTCACATCCAAGCTCAAATCCAAGTGCTGACGCATCCATTCGATCAGCTCGGCAAACCCAGAGCCGGCACGGCCCTGCGCCATCAAAACCTGGCTGAATTGGGCCTGGTTGCCAGGCCGCTTGGCGTACAACACCAAGCGCTGTGCAATGCGATGGGTGACATCTTCGCTTAAGTCTTCGCTAACCATCGCCAATGCCATGTCAATGCCCGTGCTGACGCCTGCGGAGGACCACAACTGCCCCTCGTTCAGATACAAGGACTCAGCATCCACTTGCACGGCAGGGTAGTTCTGTGCAAGTTCGGCACACGCGCTCCAGTGGGTGGCCACCCGTTTGCCATCCAGCAGGCCCAGGTGGGCGAGGCCAAATGCGCCCGTGCAGACCGAGCCCAAGCGGCGGCAGTGTTGGCTGGCATCCCGAATCCAGGCTTCCACCCGAGGATTTGTAACGAAGGCGACCACCGTGTCATCACCGCCCGAAATCAACACGGTGTCCACCGACGCGGGTGGCACCGTGGCCAGAGCCTGCGACATCAAGGCTGGGGCGCTGTTGCTCTGCACCGCACCACCCTCAGTGCTCAGAATGCGCACGTCGTAAAAGCTGCGGCCGATGGCATCGTTGGCAGCCGCAAACACCGCGGCGGGCCCGGTGACATCCAAAATTTGGATGCCATCAAAAACCAGCAAGGCAACCAGCTTTGAGGGAGAAGGTTCGGAGGACATTGGCAGAATTTAGCGCTTTTTTGTCATTGGCAACTTCTGACAACTTATTTACAGTGGGACTCTTTTGAAGAGCACCCATGAAAAACATCTTTTCCAATTCCGTAGGACTAGCCGCCGCGGCGCTGATCGTTGGCACATTGCTCCCGAGTTTTGGCGTGTCGGCCACGCCTTTTCCTAGTGAGGGTAAAAAAGTCTATGTCTGCCCTGATGCGGCAGACGGGGCCAAAGAGTACGACCAACCCGGCTTCTGCGGCATGTCGGAACGCATCCTGAAAGCCAAGCAAATGCGGGTCGCCGTGCTGATGTTCAAAGGCGCTCAGGTGATTGACTACGCCGGCCCCATGGAGGTGTTTGCCCAAACGGGTGCCAAAGTGTTCACGGTGGCCCCAACCACCGAGGTACGCACTTCAGCGATGGGCATCCTGCAATTCAAACCCGACTATGACTTCAGCAACGCGCCGGCTGCCGATGTCTTGCTGGTGCCTGGCGGAAATGTCAACGATATTGCGCTGAATCCAGCCTACCTGGAGTGGGTGCGTAAGCGCGCCGGCGAGTCCCAAATAGTGTTGTCGGTTTGTACGGGCGCGTTCATCCTGGGCGCGGCTGGCTTGCTAGACGGTTTGCCGGTAGCCACCACGTTTGCCAGCCAAATTGACAACCTTGCCAAATACTTCCCCAAGCTCAAGAACGTGGTGAAAAATCGCCGTGTGGTTGATACCGGCAAGTTCATCACCACGGGGGGCCTGTCGGCCGGCATTGATGGTGCACTGCACGTGGTGGAGCGGTGGATGGGCCGCGCGGACGCCACTGCCATTGCCCGTGGGCTGGAGTACGACTGGAACCCGAACAACCATTCGACCTACGGGGAACTCGTGTCCAACCGGATGCCCGAGATGTGGCACGCGATGGTGCCGGACGACACGCCCTTTGAGCGTTACTCGGACAAAGGCGACACAAAGCAATGGGAAACCCGCGCCCACGTGGGCACCGTGCCCAACCCCACTGCATTTCTGGACTTCAGCAAAGACTACCTGAAATCGGAAGCTTGGACGCCCGCTGGCACAAGCCGCCTGTCACGCAGCTACCGTCGCCAGGCCGACGGCAAAGAGTGGACCATGACCGTGGCCCTGGTTAAAACTCTGGTCCTCGAAAACTACGACTTGTCCGTGCGCGTTGCGCGTGCGGGCGGTAAGCCCAGATAAGCCGTAGAGCTCATCGCGCCACCAAGAAGGCGGTCAGTAAGATTTTTACAAATTCGGCCACTTCGAATGAATGCCCCCGATCGCTCGCTTTTCAGCCAGTGATGTCGGTGGCCTAACGATCTAAAACAACGTCGGCTTCGGGGCAGTGACTTAAGCGGTGGGTGCGACCGCTTTGGGTCGCTTACGACCTTGCAAACTCGCATCGCCAATGTCGGCAACGCGTCTATCGCGGGCACAGTTGCGAAAAACTGCTGAACCCAGCATCAACGGGCCGGAACAGACTCAATTGCTGCGGATAGGAAATTCAACCACATACGAGCAAGTATTGCACGGGTTCTGGGCTTGCGAAAGCCCCTTGACTGTTTAGCTTGAGTGTTCGCAGCCGCCCACTGGCGGGGCCGCTGTGCACAATTGCGCTTTAGTCGTGCCACGCGCGCAGGCCGCCCCCACAGCGAGGTTGAGTCACCGTTTTGGCAAAACCCCAAGTCCAGCCAGTTCACCAACTGATGCGCTGATCAGCCTCAAAGTCCGGTTCCGGTTGTGCTGCCAGATCCCAGTCGGGCTCAACCTTCACCGCCACATCCATCTGCGCATCACCACCGTCATCCCACAGCGGCGGCCCGCGCGCCGGGAATATGTGCGGGGGCTGCGAGTCGACGCAGATGTGCTCCAGAATCCGTCTGATCTGCACGCCCTCGGTAATGAACGCGATCAGGCGCATCTGCCCACCGCACTTCGGGCCCAGCAGCGGGAAAACCTCGTAGATGCGCGCTATCAGCACGGCCCACAGGTAATGCGCCGGTGAACGCTTGGGTGGTGCAGATTCGGGCGTGGATGGGATCGCATGGCCCAGATGCACCACTCCAGGCACGCCGCCCTCGCCCGTGGCGGCTGGCTCAGTCTGCACCACGACTTGCTTGGCCGGTGCGTGCGCGGCGGTGGCACCAGGGCCGCAATGCGATCTATCAGTTCCAGTGGTGTGAGGGTCAGCTCGTCCACCTTGGCACCGCGCTTGTCCGATCCAGGCTCGCTGCGCTGTTTGGCGGCGGTACACCAGGGCAGCGCCCTCTTTGCGAAGACGTTCCATGGCAAAGGGTGGGCGGGCGCAGTAACGCAACAGCCGCTCCAGTGCGGCGCGGTCGTTCGCCTGGATGCAGACGCCGGCATCGACCGAGAAGCCGCTGTGCGGGTAGCCCAGCATGTCTTTGGCATCTGCCTTCACGATCAGGCCCCGGCCCACGAAGGCGCGCAGGATGCGACGGCGCAAATCTGTCTGTACCCGGGCCACAGCGGTCTCATCGATAGCACTGGCCGGGTGAAAAATCACGCCTGGCGGTGAAGACTGTGCATCCGTGTCGAGTGGCACTTCCTCAAACACGCCGTCGACCACGCAGACGTGGAAGTGCACATGGCCGTTCAGGTTGGAGCCGAACCGGTGGATGAAGGCGATGGCCCCGAGGTGCGCGGCCGTCTTGTCCAGCCGCGCCGCCCCAGGGCAGTTGGATTGCAGGCTTTGCGCAAAGATTCCGCACTCCAAATACTTGCGAAACGCCTGACGGACATAGGGCTTGGGGCTGTGGTGGTCGCCCTGGCCGTCGAACTGACCGGCGCTGACCAACTCAAACCAGGTCTCGAAGTGTTCGGCAATGGTTTGGTACAGCAGAGTCCGCATTTGCACTTTACTGCTGTAAGCGGGTTTCCCAATTACTCCTGAATTGATATCTACATACGCATAACCCACGAGGGCTATAGGCCGAATTCACCAATAAACCATCAGCCTCACGCCATCTGGAACAACTCCTGCGGCATCTGCATGACCGCGCTGGTAGGCGCCAGCGCAGCACCGTAGTGGCCGTCTGCCCGGGGCAACAGGCGCGCAAAGTAAAACTCGGCGGTCTGGATCTTGGCGGTGTAGAAGTCGTTGGACTCCTTGCCTTTGCCACTGGCCAAAAGTTCAACCGCCTTGGACGCCTGCAACGCCCAAAAGTAGGCCATCATCACAAAGCCGGAGTACATCAGGTAATCCACGCTGGATGAACCCACCTGCTCGCGGTCTTTGGACGCGCGCAGCATGATCAGCGTGGTCAACATGTTCCACTGCGCCGTGCGTCGCGCCAGTGTGCGCAACATCTGGCCCATGGGCGTGCGCTGCAGCGCATAGGGTTTGACCAGGCGTAATATGGTGCCGCTGAAATCGCGCACGCATTTACCCTTGGTGTTCAGCAACACCTTGCGGCCCAGCAGGTCCAACGCCTGGATGCCGGTCGTGCCTTCGTACAGCGTAGCAATACGGGCGTCGCGGGCAATCTGCTCCATGCCATGCTCGCCGATGTAGCCGTGGCCGCCAAACACCTGGATACCCAGGTTGGCCGCTTCCAAGCCCATTTCGGTCAAAAATCCTTTGAGGATGGGGGTGTAGAAGCCCAGTTCGTCGTCGTACTTTTTGTACTTGACCTGGTCGCCTTCTGTCACGGCATTGAACATCTGGTCGGCGATCTTGGAAGCGCCGTAGATCATGGCACGGCCGCCTTCGGCAATGGCCTTTTGCGTCAACAGCATGCGGCGCACATCGGGGTGCCAGATCAGTGCGTCGGCCACTTGCTCGGGTTCCTTCTTGCCCGACAGCGCGCGCATGGAGCGGCGCTCTTGCGCGTAAGGCAAAGCGCCCTGGAACGACAGCTCGGCATGGGCCACGCCCTGGATGGCGGTGCCAATGCGGGCCGTGTTCATGAAGGTGAACATGGCTTCCAGCCCCTTGTTGGGCTCACCAATCAAGGTGCCAATGGCGCCGTCAAAGTTCAACACGGCAGTGGCGTTGGCGCTGATGCCCATCTTGTGCTCTAGCGAGCCGGTGTTGACGCCGTTGCGTTCTCCAACGGTGCCATCCGCACCCACCGCAAACTTGGGCACGACAAACAGCGAGATGCCCCGTGTGCCTGCAGGCGCGCCTGGCAGGCGGGCCAGTACGATGTGGACGATGTTTTCCGTCAGGTCGTGGTCGCCCGACGAGATGAAAATCTTGGTGCCGGTCAGCGCGTAGCTGCCATCTGCTTGCGGCTCGGCGCGGGTCTTGACCTGGGCCAAGTCGGTGCCGCATTGGGGTTCGGTCAGGCACATGGTGCCGGTCCACTCGCCCGCCACTAGGCGCGGCAGGTATTGCGTCTTGATGGCGTCGGTACCGTATTGCAAAAGGGTGTTGATGCAACCGATGCTGAGGCCGGGGTACATGTTGAACGACCAGTTGGCCGCGCCCATCATTTCGGACTTCAACAAGCTCAGCGACATCGGCATGCCTTGGCCACCGTATTCCACGGGGAACGACAGTCCCTGCCAGCCACCGGCCACAAACTGGTCGTAAGCCTCTTTGAATCCCTTGGGCGTGGTCACCACTCCGTCCTTCAAATGGCAACCTTCCTTGTCGCCGGATGCATTCAGCGGTGCCAGCACTTCTTCGCACAGCGTGGCTGCGCCTTCCAGAATGGCATCGACCATTTCGGGGGTGGCGTCCGCGCCATTGGACAGAGTGCTGTAGTGCTGGGGGTAGTCCAGCACTTCGTTGATCAAAAAGCGCA
Source organism: Rhodoferax sp. (assembly GCA_046598245.1). Lineage (GTDB taxonomy): Bacteria > Pseudomonadota > Gammaproteobacteria > Burkholderiales > Burkholderiaceae_C > Allorhodoferax. The sequence goes on along the minus strand of JBKJJC010000051.1, from coordinate 403 downwards.
TGTCGCGCAGGGGGGCTTTGTATTGCAACATTTAACTTATCTTTCAATGATGGCGACGACGCCTTGGCCACCTGCAGCGCAGATGGAGATCAAACCGCGGCCGGAGCCCTTTTGCGCCAGCATCTTGGCCAGTGTGGCCACAATGCGACCACCGGTTGCTGCAAAGGGGTGACCCGCTGCCAACGAACTGCCATTGACGTTGAGTTTCTTCATGTCAATCTTGCCCAGCGGCTTGTCCAGACCCAACTGCTGTTTGCAGAACACTTTGTCTTGCCAGGCGGCCAACGTGCACAACACTTGCGCGGCAAAGGCTTCGTGGATTTCGTAGTAGTCAAAGTCTTGCAAGGTGAGGCCAGCGCGGGCCAGCATGCGGGGCACGGCATACGCCGGGGCCATTAACAGG
>JBKJJC010000283.1:0-7843 GCA_046598245.1 Rhodoferax sp. | reverse complement strand
AGGCTCCCCAAGATGTCGATGATCTGCCCGCGCCACTGCCAGCACACACACCAGATATGCAGCAACTGCTTCAAAAGCTGGCGGGGCAACTCAATCCGCAGGCCCCCGCCAAACTGCAATGGATACAGGCCACCGTGCGCCAGGCCATCCAGATGATTCCGGTCGAAGACGTGCTGTTCTTCGTCTCTGACGAAAAGTACACCCGGGTGCAGACGGCCACCGTCGAGGCCCTGATTCGCAAACCCATCAAGGAGTTGGTGGACGAGCTGGACATGCAACAGTTCTGGCAGATCCACCGCTCCACGCTGGTCAACATCAAGGCGGTGGCCGGTGTCACCCGCGACGAACGCGGCCGCCAACTGGTCAGTGTGCGCGGCAGCAATGAAAAGCTGGAGGTGAGCCGCAGCTACACCGGTTTGTTCAAGGCGATGTGATGCATCCGCCTGGGGCCGCGCGCTCGGCGACAATGCAGAGCCTGTCCCATTGAACTTGCCCACCGCCTAGGCTCGTTTGAAGCCTGTCCACGACTATGTCCCTGATTCGTCTGTTTCGCCTGCTGGGCCACCTTCCCCTGCCGTTCATGCAACGCGTGGGCGCATTGCTGGGTTGGGTGGTGTGGCTGGTCTCGGGCTCCTACCGCCGTCGTTTTGAAGCGCACGCCCAGGCAGCGGGATTTACAAAATCACAGTACCGTCCCGCCGTTGCCGCCATTGGCACCATGGTGGCAGAGTTGCCGTGGTTGTGGCACCGTCCCAAGGAAAAAGGCGTGCTCCACCTGATCCAATGGCAGGGTGACCACCACTTTGAAGCGGCTTTGGACGCTGGCAAAGGCGCTATTTTCCTGGCCCCACACATTGGCTGCTGGGAAATGATTGCCCAATGTGTGGCGGAGCGTTATGGGCCGACACGTGGCCCACTGGTCGCGCTCTACCGCCCCGCACGCAAGGCTTGGCTGGCACCGCTGATTGCGAGTTCACGCGACCGGCCCGGCCTCAAAGCGGTGCCAACCAGCATGTCTGGCGTTCGGAGTTTGATCCGGGTTTTGCGCGATGGAGGTTACACCGGCATCCTGCCCGACCAGGTACCGCCACTCGGCCAGGGTGCCTGGGCGCCTTTCTTTGGGCGCCCGGCTTACACCATGACACTGTTGTCGCGGCTGGCCCAACAGACCGGCGCCCAGGTCTTGCTGACCTGGTGCGAACGGCTGCCCCCTGGCAAGGGCTATGTCATGCACTTTGAGCCGGTCGAGGCGGCGGAACTACGTGATGCCAGCGCCAGCCCTGAGGCAGCTGCAGCGGCTATCAACGCTGCGGTGGAAAGCCTGATTCGCCGCAGCCCCGGCCAATACCTGTGGTCCTATGCGCGTTACAAACAGCCGGCGGGTGAGGAGTAAGGCACAAGGGTAACCGCGATCTGCATGTAGTAAGCTACATGTTTTGTAGCTACACGCCTATATTCCACGGGGGCTAGAGGCTGATTTGGCTTAAACTGCCCTGGCTACATTGCCTTCCAGCCCCTTGGGGATTGCACCCAGCAACTGGCGTGTATAGGCGTGCTGTGGGCGGTTGTAGATGTCGTCCGAACTGCCACGCTCCACGATCTCGCCCTGGTTCATCACCAGGATGTCGTCCGCCATGTACTTGACCACCGCCAGGTCGTGGCTGATGAAGACATAGGTCAATCCAAACTCTTCCTGCAAATCCAGCAACAGGTTCAGCACCGTGGCCTGCACGCTCACGTCCAGCGCGCTGACGCTTTCGTCACAGACGATGATCTCGGGCTTCATGGTCAGGCAGCGCGCAATCGCAATGCGCTGGCGCTGACCACCGGAGAACTCGTGCGGGTATTTGCCAAACGCATCGCGTGGCAGGCCCACCTTTTCGATCAAGGCTACGGCCCGCTGCGCGCGCTCGCCATCGTCCTTGCCAAGGCTGTGGATGCGCATGGGCTCCATCAAAATCTGGCCGATGGTGAAGCGCGGGTTCAGGCTGGCATACGGGTTTTGGAAAATGATCTGGATGCGGCTGCGGTAGGCCCGCATCTGGGCCGCATTCAGCTTGGCCAGGTCGGTGCCTTCAAACAGGATGCTGCCCGCCGTGGCGTCCGTCAGGCGGGTGAGCATCATGCCCACCGTGGTTTTGCCCGAACCGGATTCACCCACCACACCCAGCGTACGCCCCTTGTGCAGGGAAAAGTCGGCACCCTTAACGGCGCTGAACACGCTGCGCTTGAACAGGCCGGCCTTGAGTGGGTAGTCCTTGCGCAGGCCTTTGACCTCAATCAGCGCCGGGCCATTGATGGGCTTGCTAACACGTTCCTCGGTGATGGCGGGGCGCTTGTTGATGAAGTCGTCAATCACCGTCAGGCGGCGCGGGCGTACGTCCAGCCGGGGGCGGCAGGCCAGCAGGGCCTGCGTGTAGGCATCTTGTGGCGTGGTAAATATGCTGGTGGCGTCACCGGCTTCGCGCACCACGCCGTGGCGCATCACCACCACGCGGTCCGATATTTCACCCACCAGACCCAAATCATGGCTGATGAACAACATGCTCATCTTGTGGCGCTGTTGCAGCTTGGCCAGCAGTTCCACAATCTGGCGCTGCACGGTGACATCCAGCGCCGTGGTGGGTTCGTCGGCAATCAGCAGCTTGGGTTCGCAGGCGATGGCGATGGCGATCATCACGCGTTGCTGCTGACCACCCGAGAGCTCGTGCGGATAGGCTTTCAGGCGTTGTTTGGGGTTGGGAATACCCACCTCCGTCATCAGCGCCAGTGCACGGTCCAAGGCCTGGCGCGCATTCATTTTCATATGGATGCGCAAGGCCTCGGCAATTTGCTCCCCCACGGTGAACACCGGGTTGAGCGAGCTCATGGGCTCCTGGAACACCACCGAAATATCGTTGCCGCGCATGGCACGCAGTTGTTGAATCGGTGCGCTGAGCAAGTCGGTACCGTTGTACAAAATTTTGCTGCCCGGGGACACGATGGCGTTGTCTGGCAGCAGCCGCACGATGCTCATGGCACTCACACTTTTGCCGCTGCCCGACTCACCCACCAGGGCCACGGTACTGTTGGTGGGGATGTCAAAGCTCACCCCCTTCACGGCCTCAACCGTGAGGGTTTTGCTCATGCGAAAGGACACCCGCAGGTCTTGCACGCTGATTAGATTTGTCATGGAATTCCTAAAATGTTGGGGGCAGAGCCGGCTCGCTGTGCGAAGCTGCGGTCTTTCCCGCAAGCTCTCACCTTAATTTCGGGTCCAGCGCATCGCGCAGGGCATCGGTCAGCAACGCGAAGGCCGTCACAAAAGTCGCCATAAAGGCCGTTGCCGCCACCAGTTGCCACCATTTGCCCAGCACCAGTTCGGTGGTGGCCTCAGACAGCATGGTGCCCCAGCTCACCATATCCACCGGCACGCCGAGCCCCAAAAAGGACAAGATGACTTCCGACTTGATAAAGCTCACCACATGCAGGCTCAATTGCACCAGAACCACGTGGCTCACGTTGGGCAGGATGTGGGTAAACATACGCGACATATGGCTTGCACCAATGGCCTCGGCTGCGCGCACGTATTCGCGGGCACGGTGCTTCATGTATTCGGCGCGCACCAGGCGGTAAATGCCGGTCCAGCCCACCACGCTCAAGATGATGACCACCGTCCAGATGCCGTTGCCCAGCGTGCCCGCCAGCGGGCCGGACTTCAACACCGCAGCCAACGCAAATACCAGCAAGATGTAGGGAATGGCGGTAAACACGTTGTAGACCCACTCCAAAAAGTCGTCCACCTTGCCGCCAAAGTAGCCCGCCAGCGCGCCCAGTGTGGTGCCAATCAAGGTGGCAAACAGGGCCGCAATCAGGCCCACCGCAATCGATACTTGCGCGCCCTTGATGGCCTTGTCCAGCACATCGCGGCCCAAACGGTCGCCACCAAAGGGCAGGGTGTCGGACTTCACCGTATCGGTGGTGGTGAACTTGGAAGCGCGCTCCTCCCATTCTTTGTATTTAGGGGCCAGCGGATCAATGGCAGACAAATCTACGTTCGGGCCTTTAGGTGTTTCCACTACGGCAGTTTGGGACTCATCGACCTTTTTGCCCACAAAATGGGGCGGCGCAAACGGCGTACCCACTTCGTCCTGCCAGCCGTTGGCCACCAAGCCCAGTTGGGCCAGTAGCACCAGCAGCACAAAGAAGCCGGTGATGACCAGCGACACCATGCCGACTTTGTCGCCCTTGAGGCGTTTCCAGGCCTGCGCCCATACGCCCGGCGAGCGGGGTAACTCTTGCAGTACAGCAGTGGTCATTTCAGTGTCACCCTTGGATCAACAAATTTATACAAAACATCGGTGGCCAGATTGATCACCATGGTGAGCGCCGCCAAATACACTGTCACCGCCTGGATGACGGGATAGTCGCTGCGGTTGACGGCCAGATACACCTCACGCCCGAGCCCGGGAATTGAGAAAAACACCTCAATCAGAAATGAACCAATGAACACACCCGGCAAGATGGTGGCCACGTTGGTCAGGATCGGGATCATGGCGTTGCGCAACACATGTTTGAACATGATGGTGTTCTCGCCCACGCCCTTGGCCCGCGCCGTGCGGACATAGTCTTGGCCAATTTCATCGAGGAAAAAGCTGCGGTAAAGCCGCGTTTGCGGTGCCAGGCTCACCAACACCGCCAGAAACACAGGCAGCGGCGCATACACCGCCAGATTGGTCCAGACACTGTTGCTCCAGCCCTGCACCGGTGCCCAGCCCAGCACAAAGCCAAAGAAATACTGCCCCACAATGATGTAAACCAAAAAACTGATGGACAGGGCCACGGTGGTGATCACCATGATGACCCGGTCGGTCAGGCTGCCGCGCACATAGGCTACCGCCAGACCGGCCACGACGGCCAGCACCACGTCCAGTACCAAAATCGGAACCATGATGGTCAGGGTGGCAGGAAGGCGGGTCGCAAACAGGTTGGAAATGGACTCGTTGGTGGCCCAGCTTTTACCCCAGTCAAAGGTAAATATTTGCTGAATAAAAATCCAAATTTGCTCCCAAACCGGGCGGTCCAGACCCAGTTGGGTGCGGATCGAGGCAATTTGCTCCGGCGTGGCGGACATGCCCGCCATGATCTCGGCGGGGTCGCCGCCAAAGAAGTGGAACAGCGAAAAAATGAGCAAGATGACACCCAGCAGGGTGGGAATCATCTGCCAAATTCGCCTAATGAGATATGAGGTCATGGCTTTGAAATAATCAGGGTCTAAGGATAAATGCCGATGCATTGTGCGTCGGGGCGGATTATGCTTGTGGGTTGCGCGTTGCGCATCAGTGTTTTTCAGGAGTACCAATGAGAGTTATTAGCTGGGTGAATGTGTTAGCGGCAGCAGGATTGAGCTTCGCAATGCTTGCGCCAACACTTGCTTCTGCAGCGCCTACCGCCGCCCAGGCAAGTGATGCCAAGGCCAGCACCCCCAAAGTTTTGCGCTATGCCTTTCAAATTGCCGAAACTGGTTTTGACCCCGTGCAGACCAGCGACACCTATTCGAAGATCTTGATCTCCAATATGTTCGATGCGCTGTATGTCTACGATTATTTGAGCCGTCCCATGGCCATTCGGCCAGCGTTGGCAGAGGCCATGCCAGAAGTTACCAACGATTACAAAACCTGGACCGTCAAGATCAAGCCAGGCATATTTTTTGCTGACGACCCGGCCTTTGGTGGAAAAAAGCGCGAGGTGACCGCGCAAGACGTTGTGTACACCTACCAACGCCACTATGACCCCAAAAACAAAAGCCAAAACGTGTACCGTCTGGAGGGCGAAAAACTGTTGGACCTGACCGAGCAGAAAGCCGCTGCCGACAAGCCGGGCGCCAAGTTTGACTATGACCGCCCCAATATGGGAGTGCGCGCACTGGATAAGTACACCGTGCAGTTCAATCTCGCCGATCCAAGCCCGCGGTTTTTGTTCAGCCTATCCGATCCCGGCTCCTTTGGCATCATGGCCCGCGAAGTGGTTGAAAAATACGGCGACAAAATCATGGAGCACCCAGTGGGCACAGGCGCCTACATGCTGGACCAGTGGAAACGCTCGTCCAAAATTACGTTTGTAAAAAATCCGAACTTTCGGGAGGAGCTCTACGACCTACAGTCGCCGCCTGACGATGCGCGTTCAAAAGCCATCGCCCAGCACATGAAAGGCAAACGACTGCCGTTGATCGACCGCATAGAGGTCTCCATCATTGAAGAGGCCCAACCACGCTGGCTTTCGTTCCTGGGCGGCGAGTTTGATTTATTAGAGCGTTTGCCTAATACGTTCGCTTACCAGGTCACGCCCAACAACAAGCTTGCCCCCAACATCGCCAAAAAAGGGATTCAAATGGACCAGGCGCCGGCCCTGGATGTGACCTTCAGCTACTTTGGTATGGAGAACCCGATTGTGGGTGGCTATACCCCTGAAAAGGTAGCGTTGCGCCGTGCCATCGCTCTGGCCTATAACTCGGACGAAGAAGTTCGCCTGACCCGTAAAAACCAGGCACTGCTGTCCCAGGGTCCCATCACCCCGATTACCTTTGGGTTTGACCCCAAATTCAAGTCGGAGATGAGTGAGTTCAGCCGCCCCAAGGCCATGGCGCTGCTGGACCTGTATGGCTACACCGACAAAGATGGAGATGGCTGGCGTGACATGCCCGATGGCAGCCCATTGGTCCTGGAATATGCCACTTCGCCCGATGCAACCAGCCGAGAGCTCAATGAGTTGTGGAAGAAGAACATGACGGCCGTCAACCTCAAAATGGAATTCAAGGTGGCCAAATGGCCTGAACAACTCAAGGCCTCGCGCCAGGGCAAGCTGATGATGTGGGGGCTGGCCTGGGCGGGCTCCGACTCCGACGGGGAGACGTTTTTGCAATTGGGCAATGGCCCGGCCAAAGGGGGTGCCAACCATGCACGTTTTGATCTACCAGAATTTAACCGACTGTTTGCGCAACAGCGCTCCATGCCTGATGGCCCCGAGCGGCTGGCGGTGATGCAGCAAGCAGCAAAGCTGATGGTGGCCTATATGCCCTACAAAACCAACGCGCACCGATTCTCGACAGACTTGACCCAGCCTTGGGTAGTAGGGCACCGCCGACACCCCAATAACTCATTTGGTTTCTGGAAATACATCGACATCGACACCAGCAAACTGCCCCAGTAAGCACTGGCTTGGTGTAAAAATAGGGTAAACCCTCGCTCTGCTGGCGATAAAGGGCAAGGCAAGGCTTTTACAATCCCTGCCTTGCTGGAGCAATCCTCCGGCAGCGGTACTTCGGCATCAGGGCGTTGTACCTGGCAAGGTTCCTGCGTACAGCGTCAGCGCAACCCTACGGTTTCCCCCTCTTCCCCTTTACCCTTGGGAGTTATCTATTTTGTTCCGTTTTAAATTTGCAGCGGTTGCATTGCTTAGCCTCGCAGCCTGCAACGCGGCATGGGCCGGTACTGTGCCAGCGGGCGTGGTGTTGCACCCCACCCAAAACTTCGTTCGCTCCAATGGCTCCGAGCCGGAGAGCATGGATCCAGCGGTGGCCGAGACCGTGCCAGCCAACCAGATTCTGCGTGACCTGTTTGAAGGCTTGACCGCAACGGACAGCACTGGCAAAACCGTGCCCGGCGTGGCAGAGAGCTGGAAGCAGACCAACGCGACCACCTGGGTCTTCAAGCTGCGCACCAATGCCAAGTTCTCCAATGGCGACCCCGTGGTTGCAGAAGACTTTGTGTATGGCATCCGCCGTTTTGTCGACCCCAAGACAGCGTCACCCTACGCCGCCACCTTCGGCGTCTTTTTACTCAATGGTTTAGGAGTTGCCCAGGGC
>JBKJJC010000176.1:0-4134 GCA_046598245.1 Rhodoferax sp. | reverse complement strand
GCCGAAATGGTCGGCTACAGTCGCGAAGAGTTGATAGGTAAATCAACCCAACTGGTTCACGCCCATGAGGATGCATGGCGGGCGGCGGGCGAACCTACCCGCACAGCCCTTTCCACGGTTGGCACCTTTACTGCAGAACGCCAGCTCAAGCGTAAGAATGGCGAACTTTTCTGGGCCCACTTGGCGGGACGCTGCGTGCGGCCACTGGACCCCGGCTCAGGGGTGATCTGGACCTTTCTGGACATCACCGAACGCAAACAAGCAGAGCAGGAAATCCGCGATGCGCTGGACCGGCAGAAGGAGCTCAACGAACTGCGCTCGCGGTTTGTGGCCATGACCAGCCATGAATTCCGCACACCGCTGGCGACCATTTTGTCGTCTGCCGAGCTGCTCAAATACTACGGTGACCGCCTGCCGGAGCAGGAAAAAATAGAGGTGATTCAAAGCATTGAGAGCAGCGTACAGCGCATGGCCCGTATGCTGGACCGCGTTTTATTGATCGGCAAGGTGGAGGCCCACATGCTGGAGTTCAACCCCGAAAGAGTCGACCTGGTGGCACTGTGCCATGGTCTGGTCGAAGAAGCACGGACCCAGTTACCCGACTCGACTTGCACGGTCCGTACCGACATAGCAGATGGCATCGGTTGGGGGTTGTACGACGAAAAACTGCTGGGCCACATTTTCGGCAACCTGTTGTCCAACGCGATCAAGTACTCCCCCAATGGAGGTGAGGTAAGTTTCAAGATCTACCCGCAGGCCGACGACATGGTGTTTGAAGTGTCGGACCAGGGCATTGGAATACCCAGTGACGAGATAGCCCATTTATTCGAGTCGTTTCACCGCTCCAGCAATGTGGGCAACATCCAGGGTACGGGGCTGGGCCTGGCCATTGTCAAGAACTCGGTGGACTTGCATGGCGGGCGCATCGCGGTGCAAAGCGAAATTGGGCGCGGTACTTGCTTTCGTGTCACACTGGCATCTGGTTCGCAAACCAACGTTTGAGGCTGCACATGGCACGCATACTGGTCATAGACGACGAAGCCCCGATTCGGGAGAATCTGGTGCGATTTTTGGCACTGGAAGGACACCAGGTCTTGCAAGCGGTGGATGGGCGCTTAGGGCTCGAGGCCATACGGGCCCACAAGCCCGATTTCATATTCTGCGATGTGATGATGCCGCAGCTGGATGGTTTCGAGGTATTGGCAGCAACCCAATCCGACCCCGCGCTACGCGGCATTCCGTTTGTTTTCCTGTCCGCCAGCGCGGAACCCGAAAAGCTTGAGGCGGCGCTGCAGCAGGGTGCCACCGGATATGTAACAAAGCCCTTTAACCTGGCCCACTTGCGCCAGTTGTTAGCAACCCAGTTGGCCCATCTCACCCAACAGCCCCCTACTCTATGACGCATCGCATAGTTATCGCTGAAGACGAAGCCGACATTCGCGCCAACCTGACACGCCTGCTGACGCTGGAAGACTATGAGGTCTGGGCGGCGCCCAATGGCGTTGAAGCCTTGCAACTGGTCCGCCAACACCTGCCCGACATTGTGCTCAGTGACGTCATGATGCCGGAGATGACGGGCCACCAGTTGGTGCAGGCCTTACGGGCCGACCCGCTTACGGCACATATACCCACTGTGCTGCTGACCGCCAAGGCCGACCGCAGCGATGTTCGCGAAGGTATGAACCTCGGCGCAGATGACTACCTAACCAAACCCTTCCAGCGCGACGAACTACTGGACTGCATACGTGCGCAGTTGGAGAAAGCCGCTACCCTGCAGTTGGCGGCGCGTCAACTGGCCAGCCAGGCGCACCAAATGGCCCACTTTGATGCGGTCACCAGCCTGCCCAACCGTAGCCATTTGCTGTTGCTCTTGGGCCAGGCACTGAAGGAGCAAAAAGGCTATGGCCCGGCTTTGTGGGTGATCGGCCTCGACAGCCTGTCGCAAATGGCCCAAATCATGGGGGTTGGGTTGCTGGACGACGCGGTTCGCCAAATGGCACAGCGCCTGAGCCTGCTGGCCAATGCTTCCGAACACTTGAGCGAGTCGCGCTACACAGTTGCACGTCTGGGAGAAGACCGCCTGGTACTGCTGGTGCCCAACTGGCCTGCAGGTCGCCCGCTGGATGCACTGGCTCTGGCTTTGCTGGACACCATGTCCGCGGCCATCACCCTCGAAGGCCAGGAACAATTTCCGGTTGTCTCGGTGGGTGCCTGCGCCCGAGCCTTGGAAGGCGAGCGTGCAGACGCCATGTTGGCGCGGCTGGATATTGCGTTGGCCGCTGCACGCGCGCGATCGGCACAACGCATGGTGGTGCACGAGCCGTCATCCACGTCCGACCTTTCTGCCACTTTCCGTTTGCATAACGACCTGCACCGCGCGGTGGAGCGCCAGGAATTGCGGGCATTTTTTCAGCCACAGGTATTGGCAAGCAACAGCAGCCTGATTGGTTTCGAGGCTTTGATGCGCTGGCGCCACCCCGAGTTGGGCTTGGTCTCGCCGGTGCGTTTCATACCCATTGCCGAAGACAACGGCCAGATTGTTCCCATGGGTGCCTGGGTATTACACGAAGCCTGCAATCAAGCCATGCTGTGGCAGGCCCACATGCCAGCAGATACGCCGCCCCTGCGGGTGGCGGTCAACCTCTCGTTGCGCCAGTTCAGCGACCCCCACCTGTTGCGCCATGTTCGCTCCGTACTAGAAAGCACGGGCCTGAACGCGACCCAACTGGAGCTAGAAATTACCGAGAGCACGGCCATGCTGGACCTGCAGCACACCCTGGAAGTACTCAAACAACTCAAGGCCTTGGGTCTCAAACTGGCGATTGACGACTTTGGCACCGGCTACTCCAGCCTGGCCTACTTGAAACGTTTCCCGTTGGATGTGCTCAAGGTCGACCAGTCTTTTGTGCGCCAACTCTGCACCAACCGCGAAGACCAGGCCATCGCTGGTGCTGTTATCAACCTGGCGCACAGCTTGGGGCTGGACGTGATCGCCGAGGGCGTAGAGACCGAAGACCAACACAGACTGCTGCGGGACATGGGATGTGACCAGATCCAGGGTTATCTGCACGGCAAACCTATGCCGGGCGATGACGTGGCACTGTGGTTGCAGAATCGCGACCACAATGCCGCCTTTCCGTAATACGTAGCAAGGGGACATGAATTGATCCAACCCACCAAAGCCAAAATACTGGTTGTGGAAGACCTGAACGAAATGCGCGACATCCTACGTCGCTTATTGGGCGTACTTGGGTTTTCCAACGTATCCACAGTGACCAATGGTTTTGAGGCCTGGGAGCAGTTAAAGGTCAATAACTTTGACCTGGTTTTGTGTGACTGGAATATGCCCAAGATGACAGGCCGAGAGTTGCTGGAAAAGGTGCGCTCCACGCCGTCGTTGCACCACCTGCCCTTCATCTTGATCACGGGTGAAAACGCATCGGACATGGTCCGCAACGCGATTGCCGGTGGCGTCACTGACTTCATCGTCAAACCCTTTACAGGGGCCCTGCTGGAACACCGTATCAAGTTGGCATTGGAGCAAGCAAGCACCGCGCCCAAGGTCATTTGACCATCGCATTCGGTTCAGCGTCCTTGCTATTGCGCGGAGACGCGCGGCAGGGACACCTTAAAAACCGTTCCCTGCCCAAGCACACTGTTCACGTCTATTGTGCCGCCATGGAGTTCGACTGAACGTTTGACAATGGCAAGGCCTAAACCCGTGCCCACAATGTTGCCGACATTTGCAGCCCGGTGAAAAGTTTCAAACAATCGTGGTAAATCGGCTTCTGGAATGCCTATGCCCTGGTCGCGCACTGCGAAGGTAAATGCCTCTTCGTCAGCATGCACATCAAAACCTATGGTGCCTCCATCAGGGGAGTACTTGATGGCATTGGACAGCAGGTTACCAAATATGTGGCGCATCAGTTTTTCATCAAAACTGGAATGCAATCCATCACCATGGATGGTTAGCTCTAACACATGGCGCAATGGACCTGGGCCAGTCAGTTCAGATCGCTGCTCCTGCACCATAGCCTCGCAAAATGCGTCCAGCGCCATGGGCAAGGGTTTGCACTCCATACGCTCTTCTTCATCCTTGCCTATCACCAGAATGTCTTCCAACATCTTGGTCAT
>JBKJJC010000039.1:0-10426 GCA_046598245.1 Rhodoferax sp. | reverse complement strand
GCAACTCCATCGCCATCGGCAAGGTGCTGTGCGCCAGCGATGTGGTGCGCCACATCAGCTTCACAGGCTCCACCGAAGTTGGTCGTATCTTGATGGCGCAAAGCGCACCCACAGTCAAAAAATTGTCGCTGGAGCTGGGTGGCAATGCGCCCTTCATCGTGTTTGATGACGCCAATATCGACAGCGCCGTGGAAGGCGCTTTTGCCAGCAAATACCGCAATGCGGGCCAGACCTGTGTCTGCACCAACCGCTTTTACGTGCAAGAAGGTGTGTACGACCAGTTTGTGGAAAAATTTGCTGCCAAGGTGCGCACCGCCAAGGTGGGCAATGGCTTTGAGGATGGCGTCAACCAAGGCCCGTTGATCGAAGAAGCCGCATTGGAAAAAGTGCAGCGCCATGTGGACGATGCTGTGGCCAAGGGTGGCTGCGTATTGGTCGGTGGCAAGCGATTGAAGGCACTGGGATCGGGCCAGTTTTTTGAGCCCACCGTGGTGGCCGATGCCACGCCCGACATGCTGTGTGCACGTGAGGAAACCTTTGGCCCGTTTGCGCCCGTGTTCAAGTTCAAGACCGAAAAAGAAGCAGTCGACGCAGCCAACGCCACCGAATTCGGCCTGGCCAGCTACTTCTACAGCCGCGACATTGGCCGCATCTACCGCGTGGGTGAGGCGCTGGAGTACGGCATGGTGGGCATCAACGTCGGCATTTTGGCAACCGAGCACGTGCCTTTTGGCGGGGTCAAGCAGTCCGGCCTGGGCCGCGAAGGTTCACACTTCGGCATGGATGACTATGTAGAGATCAAATACCTGTGTATTGGGGACATTCAACAGGCATGATTCGCAACTACCCCCCCAAATGCATGTGAATACCAGCAGACGGGCGGTTTTGACAGGGCATCGAATAATCAATCGGAGGCGCTATGAAGCGACAGAATGAGAAAGAACCCAATGTCTGGGTTACAGCGTTAAAGCTGGTGGTTGGCGCTACGCTGATCATCGGCGGTGTGGGTTTTGCGCTGTGGATGGCGGCGCAGGGCCCTTCTTATTCGCCCGCATTGGAACAGGCAAAAGAGGAAGTGCGGGCCAAGTCGCCCAATTCCACAAACGACTCATCGTGGGGAATTTCCAAGGACTCCCCCGTGCGCAAATAGTGGGATGCCCGTCTGCTGGCGCCTGCTACAGCTTGCCAAACCGCGATGGTGTGCCGCCCAGGTGGTGCTTTTTGAACAACGCTGTGATCTCGGCCATACATTCCTGCGCCACCTGTTCACCCTGAGCAGCGGACACCACCTGCATAAGTTCAGGACGCAGGAACCAGAGTTCGGCGATCTCGCGGGCAAAGTTGATTTTCATGTCTAGCCGGATATGGTCATCGCCGCCATACTCTTCCACCACCAATAGCATGGCCTTGCGCACGCGCTCCAGCGCCACGTCAGCAGAATCTGACGGTTCAATGCGGCCCAACACGGCCCAAAGACTATCGCGAATGCCCATTCCAACTACTCTGGTGTTTGGCACGCGCGGGTGCGCGGTGCACGGGCTCCATTGTGCCTACTCCGTGCGACCTTCCCATGACATCGGTCAAGCCGCTGCGCAATAGTGGCCTAAAACAAGCTATTCCAAATCGACAGACGGGCTGATGGCTGCGACCAGAGCCCCGCCACTGAAATTCCATTCAAATGGCGACAGTGCAAGCGTAGAGCGCTTGTCGCCCACCCGCAGCTGCACCGAATTAGCGCCATCGTAGCCCACCACACGCAGGCACAGTGGCTTCCAGCCGGTCTGCAAAACAGTGACATCCAGCATCAAAACATCGCCCGAACGCGTTGCGGTCAGGCGGTACACATTGCGCGCACCGCGCTGGTAGCCATAACTCAAACCATCGTCTGCCACGTAGTCCAGTGTGGCGATATCTTGCGTGCCCGCACCCAGGATCACATGCAGCTCGATATCCGCCAGGTCATTGGCCGCCGTGGTGCGCACACCGACCTGCATGGGCACCAGGCTGCCTTCGCGCAGATACATCGGCGTGCTCTCGGCGTTGCTGGTCACGTGGATATGGCGACCACCCGCAAGGAAGGCACCAGTATTCACATCCATCCAGCGACCCGTTCCCGGCAACGCGACAGTGCGCTGCTGCTGGCCCTGCTGAACGATGGGCGCTTGCAAAATGGCCGAGCCAATCAGGAACTGGTCGTCGATACGGTCCAGCTCCATGGCGTCGGTGTTGGCGTAGTCGTGGAATAGCGGGCGCATGACGGCGGTGCCGTTTTGCTCTTGGTCGTTCCACAGTTGGTACATGTAGGGCAAGAGCTTGTAGCGCAGGCGCACATGGTGGCGAATGGTCTGCAGGGCCTCGGGGCCAAAGACCCAGGGCTCTTGCCGTGCCGTGCCGGCATTGGCGTGGTTGCGCATGAACGGGAACAGGCAACCGGCCTTGTACCAGGCGATAGCCAGTTCCTTGTCGGCATGGCTGCCAAAACCGGGCACGTCCGGCCCGTTGAACGGAATGCCCGACAGCGCCAGGTTCATGCTGCAGTGGATGCTGGTGCGCAGGTGGTGCCAGTTGCTGTGGTTGTCGCCGGTCCATAACGCGGTGAAGCGGCTGGAGCCGGTGTAGGCACTGCGTGCCAGCAGGAACGGTCGCTCATCGGGCCGCGCGGCCAGAAAACCGTCGCGTGTGGCCTGGGCCATGCCGACCGCGTATTGGTTGTGGTACGTCCAATGCGGCCAGGTGCCATGCCGGAACAACATGTCGTCCACCTCGGCCGCACCAGTGCTGGGGTCATTCATGTCGAGCCAGGCACCATCGAAACCGGATTCACGAAAGGCCTTGGAATACTTGGCCCACCAGTCACGCCCCTCGGGCAACGAATAATCCGGGAACCAGGTGCGGCCCGGCCACACAAAACCCACGTACGGCTGACCTTCGGGGTTGTGGCAAAAGATGCCCGCAGCGGTGCCGCTCTCTGCCACTTCGTAACCCTCTTCCACCTTCACGCCAGGGTCCAGAATCGGCACGATGCGCCGGCCATTGGCTTGCAATTGCTTCAGCTCCGCACCCAGATCGCCAAAGTGCTCCGGGCTGGTGGTGAAGACCTTGTAGCGGTCCATGTAATCAATGTCCAGCCACAGGCCGTCCGCAGGGAATTCATGCTCGGTAAACCCAGCATCCAGCGCGTTCAAATCCTTGGTGCCGGCATAACCCCAGCGGCACTGGTGGTGGCCTAGCGACCACAGCGGAGGCAGCGGCGTGGTGCCCACCAGGCGCTGCAGGCGCTGGGTGACGGATGCTGCGCTGTCACCGGCAATCACGTAAAACGCAGGTACCCCTTCGTCCGCACCAAACCAGAAGGCGGGCGGTGCATTCTGATCATCCTTGCCCGAAAAAAACCAGTTGGAACCGGTGTCCATGAACACCGCACCGGGGTGATCGACCAAAATGCCAACCCAGCGCGCACCATGGCGCACCAGCAGGTAGGGTACAGCGGCGTATTGCGGATCGGCCTGGCCGTTTTCAATCGTGTGCATAGCGTGGTCGGCCCACACGTCGGCATTCCAGAATTTGGTGCGTTTGCCACTCTTCTCCAAGCCGGTCATCTTTTCGCCCTGGCCGAAGAAACGCATGTCCGTGTTACGTGCGAATTGCACTAGCCAGGCGCTGCCGCAAACACCCAAACTGGCTTGGGCCACGCCGCTAAGCAGCTCGGTGCCGTCGGCTGCTTTGAGGGCCAGATGGCCAGTGGTGGAAATGCCGAGTTGGTACTGCGATGGGTTGGCTTTGAAAGCATCGTCATGCAGCGGCAACACGCGTGCATCCAACGGCCAGCGTTGGGCATCGTTCAGCTCCAAGTGGAAGACATCTTCGCCCAGATCACGCACGGTGGCCTGCACGGTTTTGGCACCCACGCTCAGTGTTTGGTTGGCATGTGCGTTGGCGAAGGTGAAGTTGGATGGGTGGCGGATTTTGTTGAAGTACATGGCGGTACGAGAAGAAGTAGGAGACTGCAGATGGAGCGATGGATTGGAACGAAGGATAGTGCGAAGGGTTCAGCGCTGCAGGATGTAAACCTGCACCGACTGGGCCGACAGGCGCAGGCTCAGGGCGCCCTGAGTATTGGTGTGCGCTGGCTTGGATCGCTGCGGGTACGCAGCGGAAAACCTGGTGCTGGGTTGCAAATTTTTCAGGGTCAGCGTGTTGGGCTTTGTACCGTAGTTGATGACAACCAGCGTGGTCTCGGCACCTAGCGTGCGCCGGTAGGCCATCACCCTGCCCTGCACCACCGGCGCGTCATAACTGCCGCTGGCCAAAGACGGCAAGGCGTTGCGCAAGGCCAGCATGCTTTTGTAAAACGACAGTAGAGAGTTGGGGTCTGCCAGCTGTGCCGCCACGTTGTAATGCGCCACATTGGGTGCAATGGGCCGGAAGGGCTTGCCGCTGGTGGTAAAGCCCGCACCGCGTTTGTGTGCCGTCCAGCTCATCGGCGCACGCAAGGGCTCATCACCGTCCAGCCCTTTGATACCAGCCATGCCAATCTCTTCGCCGTAGTAGATGTAGGGCGTGCCCGGTTGCAGCAGGTAGGACGCGGCAGCCAGCTTGTACTGCGCCAGGTTGCCACGCAACTGGTCCCACAGGCGCGCGCCAGCAAAGATGTCGTGGTTGGCCACAAAGGTGGCCATGGTCTGCGGCGCGGTGGTGAAGTAGTCCGCCACATAACGGATCGCTTTTGTATCGCCCTTGGCCGCCTGCACGATGTTGCGCTCCAGCCCAAATGCGAAAGCACTGCCGCAAACGTCCGCCGCCGCATACACCTGCGGGTTGGCGGTGGCCTCGCACACCACATGCCGCTGAGGGTAGGCGGTGATCAGCTTGCGCAGATCACCCGTGATGTGGCGGCTCTCAGGCTGGTCGTTCCAGTCTCTGGCACTGTTCTCAACCAAATGCGGTACGGCATCCAGCCGAAAGCCATCCAGCCCCCGGTTCAACCAAAAGCGCAGACTGTCCTGGTGGTAGGCCAGCACGGCAGGGTTCTTGAAATTGAAATCCGGCATGTGTTTGCCAAAGGTGCCAAAGTAGTACCCCTTGTGTGTGTTCGTCCATGGGTTTTTGCCCCAGATGTCCCAGCCCTGGGGCGCGTCCTTTTCCCACACATACCAGTCATAAAACGGGCTCACCGGGCCATCCTTGAGCGCGCTGATAAACATGGGGTGGTGGCGGGCACTGTGGTTGATGACGTAGTCCATCACCACACCGATGCCGCGCGCATGCGCCTGGCGCAGCAGCTCATCGAAATCTTCCAGCGAGCCGTAGGCCGGGTCTACACCGCGGAAGTCAGTGGTGGCATAACCGTGGTCACCATCGGCGCTGGTGGTGATAGGCATCAGCCAGATGCCAGTGATGCCCAGGTCTTTTAAATAGTCCAGTTGCTGGGTCAGACCCTTGAGGTCGCCCACGCCGTCACCATCGCTGTCCTTGTAAGCGCGGACAAAAATCTCCATGAAGGCGCCGCGCTGCCAGTTGGCGGGCAAAGTGCTGGGCTGGATGGCTTGTACGACCGGACTGGTATCTATGGCGAAGCTAGCTGCGCCACTGCACAGCGCAGCGAGCAACAGCGCGGACCGGGCGATTGCACGCAGCCCTTGGCACAGGACCGCTGACAGTGCAGTAAAAGGCAAAACCATCGAATCCTTCTTGTAGTTAAACTACTTATAAAAATTCAAGCAAAATCGATTAACAGTTATAAATCATTAAGGTAATTCTACACAGTGCGCAGTATGAATGTAACGATACTACCTATAAATGATATAAAAATGTAGTTAAAGTCAACGCTCCGACACTGCGACACCCATTCGCACCCAGGAACAAAAACACTATCATATTGATAGCGATAAAGGCATATTTCACGGGGGCTAGAGCCCTATTTGACCAATGACGCTGCATACACAAGCCCAAACTAGCCCCAAACGCCACTCCGACCTCAATAAATGCTGGGTAGGCACCTGCGCGCTGGCCCTCATGCTGGCGACAACAAGCATGGGCGCAATGGCTGCGGCTCCCACGTTATTGGCGGCCTGCAATACCAGCGACTTCCAAACCGTGCTGCAGGCGGTACCCACCGCCACCCAAACCAGCCAATCAGAACCGCAGGCGGTGTGGCTCAGCCAAAAATTGCTGCAGTGGCCTGGCGCCACAACGAAGGGGCGGTTCACATTGCACCACTCCAAAACCGGCCAACTGCGCGCGGCCGTGGGTGAGCCCGTGGCCGGGTCGGACGGCGCGCCGCTGGCGCTAACGCTGCGCGACAGGCCCATACCAGTGAACATTGCCCAGCGTTTTGCCTACGTGAAGCCTGGGGTGGTGCTGGCGATTCACCCCGCGGACCTGCCACGCCTGCACACGCTGCGCCAGGGCCAACTGCTGCTGGTGCAAGAGGACCCAACGGGGCTGGTGCTGCGCACAACACCTTTGCAAGTGGCCGGCGCATTGGACGATGCCTACCCCGCCGCGGCCGACATCCGCGACCTGGGAGCCCGCGTGGGAACGCGCCACACCCAACTCACGCTATGGGCGCCCACCGCGCAGCAGGTCCACCTCTGCCTCTTCGACTCGGCGCAGGGCGATGCCCGAGCCGCGCCCGCAATGCTGCGCGATCCCACCACCGGCGCCTGGCGCTACCGGCACGGGGCCGATCTGACAGGGCGTTATTACAGCTACCTGGTCGATGTATTCGTACCCGGCGTGGGCCTGGTGCGCAACCGCGTGACAGACCCCTACGCGATCAGCCTTAATGCCGATTCGCAGCGCACTTACATTGCCGACCTTTCAGATACGCGCCTCAAACCGGCCGCCTGGGACCAGCACTCAGCACCGCAGCGCGTGAAAGCGCCTGTGGACATGTCCATCTACGAGCTGCATGTGCGTGACTTTTCAATTGGCGATGCCACAGTGCCCGAAGCACAACGCGGCAAGTACCTCGCTTTCACCTCCAGCGAATCCAACGGCATGCGCCACCTGCGCGCGTTGTCCCAGGCGGGCATGACCGATTTACACCTGCTGCCTATCTTCGACATTGCCTCGGTGCCGGAGCGCGGCTGCACCACACCCGCCGTCGAAACACCCACCAACGCTGACAGTGAGGCACCCCAGGCCGCCAGCACCGCCACTGCCGCCAAGGATTGCTTCAACTGGGGCTACGACCCCCTGCACTTCAACGCACCCGAAGGCAGCTACGCCAGCAATGCGGATGACGGCGCCACACGTATCAAAGAACTGCGCCAGATGGTCATGGCCCTGCACGCCACCGGCCTGCGCGTGGGCATGGACGTGGTCTACAACCACACCAGCGCATCCGGCCAACAAGCCCAGTCGGTGCTGGACCGCATCGTGCCCGGCTACTACCACCGGCTGAATGCGAATGGCGCCATCGAGCGCTCCACCTGCTGCGACAACACCGCGACGGAAAACATGATGATGGGCAAGCTGATGGTGGACTCGGTGGTGCTGTGGGCCACGCAGTACCGCATCGACTCCTTCCGGTTCGATTTGATGGCGCACCAGCCACGCGCAGTCATGGAAGTGCTGCAAAAGCGTGTCAACCAAGCCACCGGTCGCCACATCAACCTGATTGGTGAGGGCTGGAATTTTGGTGAAGTGGCCAATGGCGCGCGCTTTGTGCAGGCCTCGCAGCTGTCGCTCAACGGCAGCGGCATCGGCACCTTCAGCGACCGTGGCCGAGACGCCGTGCGCGGTGGCAACGCGGGCGACAACGGCGACGCTCAAATCCGCAACCAGGGCTACACCAACGGCATGGTCTATGACCGCAACGCGCTGTCAACCGCCACGCCAGAAGACCTGCTGCGCACCACCGACATGGTGCGCGTGGGCTTGGCAGGATCGATCCGCGATTTTGAGATGTTGACCTACACCGGCCAGCGCAAAAAGCTCTCGGCAATAGACTACGCCGGACAACCCGCAGGCTATGCCAGCCAGCCGGCCGAAGTGGTGAACTATGTAGAGAACCACGACAATCAGACGCTGTTTGACAACAACGTCTTCAAACTCCCCGTGGGCACCAGCACCCAAGACCGCGCCCGTGTGCAGGTTCTGGCCATGGCCATCAATGCCTTCAGCCAGGGCGTGGCGTACTTCCATGCGGGGACTGAAATCTTGCGCTCCAAGTCTATGGACCGCAATAGTTATGACTCGGGCGATTGGTTCAACCGCTTGGACTGGACCTACCAGACGAACTACTTTGGCACCGGTCTGCCACCCAAGGCCGACAACGGCACAAGCTGGCCGCTGATGCAACCACTGTTAGCCGACCCAAACCTGCGCCCTTCGCCCGCGGACATTGCGTTTGCGCGCGATGCGTTTCAGGATCTGCTGGCAATCCGCGCAAGCACGACCCTATTTAGGTTGCGCACGGCGGCGGACATTCAACAACGGCTGACCTTCCCTAACACCGGCCCCGCGCAAAACCCTCTTGTCCTGGTGGGCCATCTGGATGGTCGTGGTTACCCCGGCGCGAACTTTCAGGAAGTGCTGTACTTCGTCAATGTGGACAAAGTCGCGCAAGGCATTGAGCTGCCCGATCAAGCGAACAAAGCCTACCAGTTGCACCCGGTGCAAGCTGCAGCAACGGCGGCGGATACGCGATTGCGAGGAGGTGCGCGGGTGGATCGTGCAACGGGCCACTTTGTGCTACCAGCGCGCAGTGCGGTGGCTTTCGTCTTGCGTTTAAGCTTAGACAAATCTGATACCGCAATGGGTAACTAAACTGCGAAAGCCGGTGTAGGTGATCCGCTCGCGGAGGCGGCGCGGGCTTGGCGTCGGGCTCATGCGCGCTTGGTGCGATGTGGCGGAAAGTACCACCAGATGGCCAGCACTATCAGCCCAAAGAGCGTATACACCACTGTGAACACCCAGAATGGTGCCTCAAAGAAGAGAAGGCGTTGAACCCAATGCTCGATGAAGCTCTTGTCGTACGAGCCCGAGCCGGCTTGTACGCGCAACCAGGACTCGAGGGTTGTGAGCGGACAGACCTTGCCAAGCCAAGCCTGGGCAACAACGACGCCAATTGCTGAAACATGTGCCAAACGGAACCACAAAGCATTGACCCAGCGCCAGCGGAGTAGATTTCCTGACACTATCAGCACCAGGCCACCGACGACGAAAATGACGATGACAAAGTGCAGCACAAGCACAGCATCAGCAAGGAACAGGTAGTGCTGCATTGAGACCAATTACGACTCCTAACGGCTAACAGATCGCGGGATGCCGCAAGGCATCACTCTCGGATGCCAGGTGAAATCTGGTCTTGATATCAATCAACGACCACTGAGCATAAAGTGTCTGACCTTGTCCATCAAATCGCTGTCGGTGTAGGGTTTACCGAGAACAAAGTCGGCCCCTGCCTCTTTGGCGCGATCTGCATATTCGTCATTGTTGCCCGAAATAATGATCACGGGAACATGTGCGGTTGCGGGGTTTTGCCGAATGTGTTTGGTTAGTTCAAAGCCATCCATTTCCGGCATTTCTACGTCGGTAATAACGATGTCAGGCATCCGGGCGGCGATTTTATTGACGGCATCACGGCCGTCTTCCGCCATCTGCGACTGGAACTGATTGTTCAGCAGAAGCCGGTTGGCTTTAATACGCCCAACTTTCGAATCATCCACAATCATCACCAGTGTGTCGGACGGATTTTTAGGCGCTGCTCGCACCGCTGTTGCGCGTTCGGCTTCTTCGTCAATCACGCGCTGGGCCTCAGCACGCGCAGCTTCCTCAGCAACCAAACGTTGCGCCTCAATGCGCGCAGCTTCTTCAGCGGCCAAACGTTGCGCCTCAACACGCGCAGCTTCTTCAGCGGCCAAAAGTTGCACCTCAGCACGCTCTGCTTCCTCAGCGGCCAAACGTTGCACCTCAGCGCGTGCAGCTTCCTCAGCGGCTAAGCGCTGGGCCTCTTCACGCGCAACTTCTTCAGCGGCTAAGCGCTGCGCCTCAGCACGTGCAGCTTCTTCAGCAGCCAAACGTTGCACCTCAGTACGTGCAGCTTCCTCGGCAACCAAGCGCTGAACGTCAACTCGCGCAGCTTCCTCCGCAGCTAAACGCTGCGCCTCAGCATGCGCAACTTCCTCATCGACCTGGCGCTCACTTGCACGGCGCGCGCGAGAAGCCGTACGTTGATCTTGAATCCGCGTAGACACCGCAATACGCTGCGCATTCAGATCGTCAAGATCCTCGTGCGCCGACTCAATTTGCTCCGCCTTGACAGGATCCTTTGTCAGGCTTTCGCTTTGCGCACTCTTCGTTACATCCTTTTGGTCGAAGCGACGGGCCATGACCCAATAGGTAATCAGCGCGCCGAACAGGCCACCAGCGACAAAAACCAGTACATAGATATTCATAGTTGTCATTCAAACGCGAT
>JBKJJC010000235.1:0-10391 GCA_046598245.1 Rhodoferax sp. | reverse complement strand
TTGACCAAGCGCGCCGAATCACAGGCGGGTGATCTTCGTACCACGTTTCGCGAAAAAAATGTGCGCCACGGTGGCATCACGCGCAACGGCCAAACCATAGAGATTCGATTCCGTGATGCGGCGATTGCAGAGACCGCCCGTCGCATCATCCAGGACCAGTTCACCGATCTGACCACGGCGGAAACCACAGAGGGCACCGACGTCAAGATGGTTGCCACCATACAGCCGGTCGCCGCACGCAGGGTGCAAGAACAGGCGCTGAAGCAAAACATCACTACGCTGCATAACCGTATCAACGAATTGGGTGTCAGTGAGCCTGTGATCCAGCAGCAAGGCCTGGACCGCATCGTGGTGCAACTGCCCGGCGTGCAAGACGTGGCCCGCGCCAAGGATCTGATTGGCCGCACGGCCACGCTCGAATTGCGCATGGTCGATGACAGCACAGACGGCCGCGCCGCCGAAAGTGGCACCGGTGCCGTGCCTTTTGGCTCCGAGCGTTTTCTCGAGCGCAACGGCACGCCCGTGATTGTGAAGAAGCAGGTGATTATTGCGGGCGACAGCCTGACAGATGCGCAGCCCGGCTTCGACTCACAAACGCAGCAACCCAAGGTCGATCTGACCGTAGACGCCAAAGGTGGCCGCATCATGCGCGATGTCAGCCGCGAAAACCTGAAAAAACGCATGGCCATCGTGCTCTTTGAAAAAGGTAAGGGCGAAGTGTTGACGGCGCCCGTTATCCAGGGTGAGCTGGGCAATCGCTTCCAAATATCGGGCTCCATGACGGTGGTCGAGGCCAACGACCTCGCGCTGTTGTTGCGCGCAGGGTCGCTTGCCGCCCCCATGGAAATTATTGAAGAGCGCACCATCGGCCCCAGCTTGGGTGCTGAGAACATCACCAAGGGCTTTAACAGCGTGACCTGGGGCTTTGTTGCCGTGGCGATCTTCATGTGTTTCTATTACGCATTGTTTGGTGTGATCTCCAGTCTGGCGCTGGCATTCAATTTGTTGTTGCTGGTGGCCGTGTTGTCCATGTTGCAAGCCACGCTCACGCTGCCCGGTATGGCGGCCATGGCACTGGTGTTGGGTATGGCCATTGACGCCAATGTGCTGATCAATGAACGGGTGCGTGAAGAACTGCGTGGCGGTGCCTCGCCGCAGGCCGCTATCCATGCTGGTTACGACCGCGCTTGGGCCACCATCATCGACTCCAACGTAACAACACTGATTGCCGGTATGGCGCTGCTGGCCTTTGGTTCAGGGCCGGTGCGGGGTTTTGCCGTGGTCCACTGTTTGGGCATCCTGACCAGCATGTTCTCCGGGGTGTTCTTCTCACGGGGCGTGGTAAATTTGTGGTACGGTCGGCAGAAGAAACTAAAAAGTGTGTCCATTGGGACGGTTTGGCGGCCTGATTCCGGCAATCAGGTCACGACAAACTAAAGGGAAAAGGCATGGAATTCTTCAAAATCCAACGCGACATACCGTTTATGCGGCATGCGCTGGTGTTAAACGCGGTTTCGCTGGTTACTTTTCTGGCGGCCGTTTTCTTTCTCTTTTCCCGTGGCTTGCATCTGTCGGTGGAGTTCACGGGCGGCACGCTGATGGAAGTCAGCTATTCACAACCAGCCGATCTCAACACCATACGCAACACCGTCGCGACCCTGGGCATCAACGATGTGCAGGTGCAAAACTTTGGTACGGCTAAGGATGTCCTGATCCGAATGCCCGTGCAAAAAGGCAGCACATCGGGCCAACAAAGTGAGCGTGTTCTGACTGCGCTTCAAGCCGCCGACAAATCGGTCACTTTGCGCCGGAGCGAGTTTGTGGGCCCCCAAGTGGGGGACGAATTAGCGGTAGATGGTCTAAAGGCATTGGCCTTTGTGGTGGTCGGCATCATGCTCTATTTGGCGATCCGTTTTGAATGGAAGTTCGCGGTAGCTGCCATCATCGCCAATCTGCACGACGTCATCATCATCTTGGGATTTTTTGCGTTTTTCCAATGGGAGTTTTCGTTGCCGGTGCTGGCAGCGGTATTGGCGGTGCTGGGTTATTCGGTAAACGAGTCGGTGGTTATTTTTGACCGGATCCGTGAGAATTTCCGCAGGTACCGCAAGATGAACTCCGAGGAGGTCATCAACAACGCGATTACGTCAACCATCAGCCGGACCATCATTACCCACGGATCGACGCAGCTCATGGTTTTGTCCATGCTGTTGTTCGGCGGCGCTACCCTGCACTATTTTGCGATGGCCTTGACCATCGGTATCTTGTTCGGTATCTATTCCTCAGTATTTGTGGCCGCAGCTATTGCTATGTGGCTGGGCATTCAGCGGGAAGACCTGATCAAAGCGCCGGTGAAAAAAGAAGGGGACCCTGCGGACCCCAATGCAGGCGCCACGGTCTGAGCGTTTCCTGAACTATGGCCATCGCACCCGGTTCCTCCAGCCTAAACCCCAGGCAGCAGTTTGCCCGGGCCTTGCGCGAGCGTTTCTTGGCGGAAGCGGGTCAGGCCATGACCGAAATTGGCGGCGCGGTACTGGAGCAAGTTACCACCCTGATGGACGCGCCATCCAACGCGCGCGAAAGCCAAGAGCGACGTGATATTTGGATGGCCTACAAGACCTGTAGGCCTTTGTGGCTGGAAGGCACGATGAAGGTCTGGCGCGAATGCCTGGACCCTCCCAGCAAAAAGAAAACAGCCAATTCCGAGGTGATGGGCCTGCAACTGGTAGGCACGGATGTCGTCGAGAACAAGATTCTGGCCTCGCGTTTGGTGATGGCCGTGATGGAAAAGGTGAGCACCCAGCTCGAAGACCTGAAGCTGCGCATGCAGTACCTGGAAGGCACGGAAGAACTGGCCAGCAACGACCTGTTTCGTCCTGAGGTACTGGTGTTGTTGATGGTGGAGCAATGGGCCAATTCCGGCATGCCCGCTGACTCTTGGGCCATGGTCAGTGAAGTGGTGCAAAAGCTGCTGATTGAGCGGCTGAAAACTGCCTACGCAAATGCCAATGACATTCTGATCAAGAAGGGCGTGATGCCCACCATTGAGTTAAAAGACCGCGTCAAAGGCCCAGCGCGTGGTGCGGGTGCACGTCCGCCGGCCCGAGCCCCAGCGCCGGGAGTGGCAGGCAAACCCCAGCCGGCCAAGGAAAATAGTGGCAACACCGACCAAGGTGACTTGGGGCAAGGTGGCGGCAGCGCGGGATACACACAACAAGGCCATTATTCCCAAAGTAACTCGGGGCAACAGGGACCATCTGGCCATCCTTCGGCCCAGCAAGGTGGTGCAGAACAGGGTGGCGGGCAACAACCGCGCTCTGGCGGCGGGTTTTTTGGCGGACGGCTGGGTTGGGGCGCTCGCGGCGGGGAACAGGGTGGTACCGGTGCAGAGCCGACATCCGGGCCTGTTCCGTCGTCGGTTTCATCTCCCACGCCGTTCTGGAAGCAATCCTCTGGATTGCAAAATGGCATGGGCCACGGGCAATCGGCATCCGAAGAAACGCGCATGATGACGGCTCAATCACCCATGGCGCGGGCACGCAACCGTGCGCAAGGCGTGATTGGGCAAATCCGACGCTTGTTTGTCAACCAGGGTGGTGGAGACTTTGCGGGTACTGCCCACCACCATGCTCCTGCCCCTGCTTTGGCTGCGGCGCTGGCCCCACGGCAGCCGGGACAAGCCGGAGGTTATGCCCCCGGGGGCACGTTGTATGAAGATTTCAGTCCGGCTGGCGTGGCCCGTGTGGCCGAAGACCTGCGTGAGAAAACGGTTGAACTGAAGAAGAAGGCTGAGACCAAGGGCGAAAAGGCCACGATTGAAATCGTGGCACTGATGTTCCAGGCTATCCTGGCCGAAGAACGCATTCCGCCGGGTATTCGCGTTTGGTTTGCCCGCTTGCAGATGCCGGTCTTGCGCATGGCGCTGGAAGACCCTGACTTTCTGGGTACCACGTCACACCCGGCACGGCTGCTGATCGACCGTATGGGTTCTGTGGTGATGGGCTTTGATTCGGCTGGCGTGCATAACAACGCCATGGAGCTTGAAGTCAAGCGCATTGTTCAAGTGATTGAACAATACCCTGAGACCGGCAAAAAGGTCTACCAGGTGGTCTATGAAGAATTCCAGAAATTCTTGTCCAAATTCCTCACCGAAAAAGGGGTGACACAAAAGGTTGTCAGTGTGGCCCAGCAGGTGGAGCAAAAGGAAACCCTGGCGATCCAGTACACCATTGAGATGCGCAACATGCTCAGGGACATGCCGGTTCGCGATGAAATTCGCGAATACCTGTTCAAGGTGTGGGCGGAGGTGTTGGCCGTGGCGGCTGTGCGCAAGGGCCCACAGCACAAAGACACACTCTTGCTCAAGAAATCGGCCACCGATCTGGTGTGGGCGGCTAGCGCCAAACCCAACCGGGCCGACCGTGCACGGGTTATCCAGGACCTGCCCAATCTGCTGCTGCGCCTGCGCTCTGGCATGACGCTACTCGCTATGGCGCCGTCTGAACAGGATGTGCACATCAAAACGGTCAGTGACACCCTGGCCGATGCGTTCCTGTCCAAGACACAGGCCATTCCGCAGGCCAAGATCGATGCCATGGCAAACCGCCTGGGCAATTTGGAAGATTTTGTGTCGGAAGACGGCCTGGGCGATTTGCCTTTGGACGCTGAGAGCATCGAAATGATGCTGGGTATTGATGCGTCAGCCATTGAAGTGGTGGGCAACGGCGGCTCCAAACCCAGTGCTGCGATGCTGGCCTGGGCGCAAGAACTACAGCTTGGCGCATGGTTTACGCTGGACCACAACAACCAGATCAACCAAGTGCAGTTTGCGTGGCGCAGTGACCGCAAACACTTGAACCTGTTTGCATCCAGTTCCGGCAAGAGCTATCTAATACAAGGTGGCCGACTGGCTGCCTATTTGCAGGCCGGCCTGTTGTTGCCGCAAGAAGAAGAGACCTTAACCGTGCGCGCCACCCGTGACGCCCTGTCCAAGATTGAAGCAAACCCCGAACGCCTGATGGCGTGAAATGCGGTGGGCAGCGACCCGCGCAACGGCAGAGCGTGGGGGCTATACCCGTCTAATGCGCAACGCGGTATTCGTTGCTGTCATCACACAGCTCATCCAGCACCAGTGCATCTGGCTCTTGGCCAAAACTCCAATACACCATCAGGATGATGATCTTCAGGTCGTCCAGTGGTACTGGCGAACCGGGAGCCGCCATGGCCCGCTCGATCACCACTTCGCGCATGGAAGCTGGCAACACGCCTGCAGACTCAAGAAAGCTGATAAAGCCCAAACATTCGGAGCCGAGGTGATTTTGTTCTGCTGTTGGATAAATGCGCACGCTGGTGGGGCAGGGTTCACGCAGCCACGGTTCGGGCGCCACCAACTGTGAAGTGCCCACAAAGCCTGTGGAGCCCCGTGCTGCGGTATTCAGACCTTTGAGCCAGTTCAACGCGTCCTCAATCTCCTCGGCATCAAAACCGACGGCATTGAGCTTTCGCTCCAGATGGGCGGGTTCAGGGCAGCTATCCCCTGCGTAGTAGTTTTCGTAGACGAAGACAAGAACTTCAAACATGGGCCCAATATAGCTTAGAAAGCCGAGGTCCGTAACTTGAGACGGACTTTCCCCGCTATTTCTCGTTTAGACCAGGCTCCGGGGGTCGACCGACGCTTCAGGCGTACGCGATGCGCTGGAACAGGCCACCGGGCAGGCGGGCCACATGGCCATGGATTTCCAACTCCATCAGCCGCGCCTGCAGGCTGGGTGTGTCCAGTCCGGTACGGGCTTGCAGGGCGTCCAGACCCATAGGGTCGTATCCCAAAGCCTCCAGCAAGAAGTCTTTTGTGTCAATTTGACCGCTAGCCCCCGTATCTATTGCCTCATCTGCTATCAAATTCGACATGATCGGACGCAAAGCTGCGGTCGGCATTTCTTCCAAAACGTCCTGTGCACTTTCCACCAGCTTGGCGCCTTGTTTGATCAACGCATGGCAACCGCGTGCTTGCGTGGAATGGATAGAGCCTGGAATGGCAAACACGTCCTTACCTTGCTCCGACGCCAACCGTGCCGTTATCAGCGAGCCCGACTGCAGGGCCGCTTCTACCACCAAGGTGCTGTGTGTCAGTCCCGCGATGATGCGGTTGCGCCGTGGAAAGTTGACCGCCAACGGTGGCGTTCCTAAGGGGTATTCACTGAGCACCACGCCGCACTGGACGATGCGGTGCGCCAGATCACGGTGTTGCTTCGGGTAGACGCGGTCTAGGCCAGTACCCACCACTGCAATAGTCGCCAGTTGGCCGTCCGTTGCACCATCTAGTGCGCCTTCATGGGCGGCACCATCGACCCCGAGCGCCAGGCCCGACACAATGGTCAGGCCCGCCTGTGCGAGTGTTTGCGAAAATTGGCGTGCGTTGGCAGCACCCTGCGCCGTGGGGTTGCGGCTACCCACCACTGCAAGACTGCGTGCCATACAGTGGGCCAAGCCGCCTTCTAGCCAAACATCCGGCGCACCCATGGCGTACAGCAGCAGGGGTGGGTCTTCCATATTCAGCAGGGACTGGGGATAGCCCGCATCGCCCAGCGCAAATACACGGTTGGTTTGTGGTTTGTCCTGCAGCCAGGCCCAGGTGGTATCCAGCAGTGCCTGCCAATCTGTGGGGACTTGTTTGAGCGCCACGCTCTGTTGCGCACTGACTACCTGTTCCAGCGAAGCAAGGGGAGCGTCAAAAACGCCCTGTGGCAAACCAAAAGCCGTGAGCAGTTTGCGGGCGCTGGTGTTGCCAACGCCCGGCGTCAATTGCAGGCGCAGCCAGGCAGCAAGTTCGTCGCGTTCCATCCAAGAGGCGTCTCGCGCAGCCCTGGTCAGGCCTTAAGGCCGTGGATCGACCAAACGGTCGCCCACACGCACGCCGTCGGTAATCTCCAGAATCAGGGCATAGGACACACGTTCGAACGTGCGAAACACCATCAACAGGCCGTTGCGCTCGTCGGGCAGTTTCATCAGTGTGCGGTTGCCGTCCGTCTTGTCGACGATACGTGCGCCATCCTTCAGGATTGCAAGCACCACACCGGGCTCCATGCCGTCCGCAGTGCCCTTGTTGATGGTGACAACCTGGTTCTGTCCAGCGTTAACGACGGCGTTGCCGTAGACCGACACAATCCGTCCATCGACCTTCTCGTTTGGCGCACGGGGGGTGTAGGTCTGTAATTGGCGAGGCGGTTCAGGCAACAAGCGGTCACCGACGCGCATCTCTTCTTTGGCGCCAACAATGTCGATGGTGGCGGGTACTACCGCTTGGCTTTGTCCGCCCTTGCCATCTTCCGTATTGGTGGTGTCTTCTCCACGGGCCAAGACGGCTTTGCCGACGTATTGGGCTTCGTAGCCCAAGATCTCACCGGTGCCAGGGTCTTTCAGAGGTGTTGCGTTGCGGAAGACGCGGAAGTTCTGGTCTTTGGCCTGGTCGTCCAGCAAGGGTGAGCCTTCGGGTCCTCGTGCATAGACACGGTCGCCCCGGGTAATCAGCACACGGCTGTCCTGAGCGGCCACGATGCGGGGTGCGGACTTCAAACCGGCTTCGTCCACAATGATGGGCTCGGCCAAGAAGGCCTCAATGATGCTGGTCCGCAGGGTTGGCAGTGCCAGGTCACCCAGCATTTCGTACCGTGTGCGGGGTTCTACACGCACGGTGGAAGAACTGGTTTGTTCGCCGCCTGCTAGGCGCAACCTGGCCAAGCCGCCGCTGCGCTCCAGAATCAAGACCTGTCCGGGGTAAATGCGGTGCGGGTTTTTGATCTCGTCGATGTTCATGCCCCACAGTTCGGGCCAGCGCCACGGGCTCTTCAAATACAGGCGGGAGATCGCCCACAGCGTGTCGCCCGATTTGACGGTGTAGCGGTCCGGTGCATTGGCGGCCAACTCGCTCAGTGGCACGCCATTTCGGGCCACCGCCCTGGCGGTGTCCTTTTGTTCGGTCGTGATCGGGTAATCGTGCGCCCATCCCGGCGCGCCCACCAAAGCACTGGCCATAGCGGTCAGCGCAGCCAGCTTGGCGAGCTTGGCGATTGCCATGTGGGATTCGCCTTTGAAGTGTGTCGTCATATCGTGCTGCATTTCCAGGGAAGAACTTGATAAGTTACGCGCGATTTTGCGCTCAAGCCCTTGATTCGGCAACGTTTTTAGCCAACTGCCGGTGCGCAAAGGCACAAAAGTGGCGAAAATAGCCACAATTTTAGAAACCTTGCGGGACAGACCGCAGCATGCGCAGCGTGCAAGCGCTGGCCACACCTGATCAATATGCTACTTCCCATCCTTTGCTTTCCAGACCCCAAATTGCACAAAGTCGCCAAACCGGTGGCTACCGTGGACGAACGGATCAAGACCCTGGTCGCCAATATGTTGGAGACCATGTACGACGCCAAAGGCATTGGCCTGGCGGCCACCCAAGTCGATGTGCATGAGCGTGTGATCGTCATCGACGTGTCCGAGGAGCGGGATGAACCGCTAGTGCTGATCAACCCAGAGCTCGTGTGGACCAGCCCTGAGACCCACCTCAACGAAGAAGGTTGCCTATCGGTGCCCGGCATTTACGACGGGGTGAAGCGTTTCGACGCCGTCCATGTGCGCGCCCAGGACCTGAGTGGCACGGTCCGCGTGATTGAAGCGGATGAACTGCTGGCGGTGTGTATTCAGCACGAAATGGACCATCTGCTGGGCAAGGTGTTTGTCGAATACCTGTCGCCACTCAAGCGCGACCGCATCAAGAAAAAAATGATCAAGGCCCAGCGCGAGGATGCCCTGTGAGGGTTGGCTGGCGCGGGAGAAACCGTTGAGAGTTATTTTTGCCGGCACACCAGAGTTTGCCCGTGTTGCGTTAGAGCGCCTGCACGCCAGTGGCCACACCATCGCCCTGGTATTGAGCCAACCGGACCGCCCGGCCGGGCGTGGCTTGAAGCTGCAGGCTTCCGCCGTCAAACAATTCGCAGTTGAACACGGTATACCGGTGGCCCAGCCCCGCAGCCTGCGCCTAGATGGCAAATACCCCGATGACGCGGCGGCGGCACGACAGGCTATTGCCGATGCACATGCCGACGTGATGGTGGTCGCCGCCTACGGCCTGATCCTGCCGCAATGGGTTTTGGATGCTATGGCTAACAGTGCGGCGGTAAGCGACATGAGCGCCGCCGGGCCGCCCCAAGGCGCGAGGGACCCCTTGGGGGGCAGCGCAGTACGCGAAGCGACGAGCGTGGGGGCTCATATGTTCGGCTGCCTCAATATCCACGGCTCCCTGCTACCACGTTGGCGCGGTGCAGCACCCATTCACCGGGCCATTGAAGCAGGTGACCTTGAGACTGGTGTCACCATCATGCAGATGGACGCGGGACTGGATACGGGTGACATGCTGCTGGTGCGCAACATGGACATTCTGCCCACCGACACCACTGCCTCCTTGCACGACCGCATGGCGGCCTTGGGTGGTGATTTGATCGTCATGGCGCTGGACATGGCCGCCGCCGGGCGCCTGGAGCCCGTACCGCAACCCACGGCGGGCGTGACCTACGCACACAAGATCGAAAAAAACGAAGCCGCCATTGACTGGCGGTTGGACGCGGCCAGCATCGCACGCAGGGTGCGGGCGTTCAACCCGTTTCCTGGCGCCACCGCTACGCTGAACGGCGAAGTGCTCAAGGTCTGGGCAGCGCAAGTTGGGGAGGCAGGCGCTTCAGCCAAGGCATTTGGATCAATTCTGGCTGTAGCCCCCGAGGGTATTGATGTTGTTGCTATGGATTCCGTAGTAACCTTGACCGAGTTGCAACGCCCAGGTGGTAAGCGCCTGGCCGCTGCCGACTTTTTGCGGGGCTTTGATCTGCAAGTGGGCATGCAGTTTGACCTGCTGCCGTTGCCAGCCGGTGCGGCTCCAGAGATTGCAAAAGCCTAGGCGCAGTTTTTCCCATGCTGCTAAGCCGCGAAAGCTTCCGACACCCCGAATTCCGCCAAGGCGCGTCCGACATGATGGGTGTCGCCACCGGCATTGCCGCTTGGGGCCTGATGACGGGCGTGGCCATGGTCAAGTCGGGCATGAGCACGGCCGAGGCGCTGCTGATGGCCGCCATCGTGTTTGCCGGCAGTTCGCAGCTGGCCGCCATTCCGTTAATTTTGGCGGGCGCACCGATCTGGGTGGTGTTGGCAACCGCGCTGTGTGTGAACCTGCGTTTTGTCGTATTCAGCGTGCACATGCGGCCCTACGTGATGCACCTGCCTCTGCGCGATCGCCTGTTGGCCGGATACCTGACCGGTGATCTGACCTATGTGTTGTTCGTCAAACGGTTTGCCCGCCCAGGCGCGGACGATGCCGCGCGTTCCGGACAGATGGCCTATCTTCTGGGCAA
>JBKJJC010000209.1:0-3464 GCA_046598245.1 Rhodoferax sp. | reverse complement strand
CTGCAGATGTTGGTATTACAAACAAATACCCTCCCTGCTGCAAACCCAACCGTCCAGCGCTGAACAATTCAGCCGCCTTCAGCTTGCGAAGAAAAATTCTGCTTGCTCCCGCTTGGCCTTGTACATAGCCATATCGGCTTGTTTGACCAGCACGTCTGCAGTGTCCCCATCCTGCGGGTAACGCGCAATGCCCATGCTGAGCTTGATGTTGACGGGGCCGGCACTCAGCACACACGGTGCCTGGATACAGTCCACAATTTTTTGGGCCAAACGGGCGAGTGCCTGGGTATCGTTGGCACCCATCACCAAATATAAAAACTCGTCACCTCCCACGCGGCTCACGGTATCGTCATCGCGGGTGTTTTCTTTCAGGCGGTCGGCAACGGTCTGCAGCAAAGCATCACCCACGTCGTGCCCCATGTCGTCGTTAACAGCCTTAAAGCCATCCAAATCCATGAACATCACGGCCAGTGTGAGGCCCAACCGTTTGGCTTGGGCCAAGCCATGTTCCAACCGGTCATTGAACAGCGAACGGTTGGCGAGTCCAGTGAGTGGGTCATGCAGTGCAGCGTGGCGGGCTTCCAGCTCCTGTTCTGTAATTTCAGACAATTGCTGTTGCAACTCCTCTCGCTCACCGACCTCCTCCTCCAGCGCCTGGGTCACGATGGCCAATTTGTCTGAGGCAACCAACATCTTTTCCTCAACCGCCCGGCTCTTCAGCAGGGCTTTGTGCAAATTGCGCGATGGTTCGTCCCGCGCCATTTCATGTTTTAAAGACGTGTTGACCGCTGTAAGCTCCGTAGCACTTTGCTCCACCAGGTCTTTGACATGCTCGGCTTGCCCCAATACCTCGGTCAGGGACTCGGTGGGTACCGAGCCAGTGGGCAAGTTGTTATCTGGATTCATGGTGGTCGCCAACGCTGCGTTAAATTGCAGAGTTTAGGCCGCACGCGCGCGGGCGTCTGTTCGGTAGAACACGCTGTGGTTTGGTGTGGTCAACCGTCTTGTCGTTGGGCAAGTGCCTGCACCAACACGGTCAACTCCTTCACAGCCTGGGTCAGCGCCAATAACTCGCGCTCTTTCATCATGTCCATCTTTTCATGCAGCAACTCGATCTCTAGCTCCGCCTTGACATTGATTTCGTAGTCGGTCTCCGCATGGCGCCGGTCCAGCTCGGACTGGCGGTTTTGGCTCATCATGATGGCAGGCGCCGTATAGGCCGCCTGAAACGACAGCAGTAGGTTCAGCAAGATGAAGGGATAAGGGTCCCACGCGCCCGAACCGAACCATACGTTGCCCGTAATCCACAACACGATGGCAGAGCTTTGGATCAGGATGAACCGCCACGAACCTATAGTGGCCGCCACACCATCTGCCAGCCGCTGCCCAAGGGTTGGCGCGGATGGCACAAAGTGCTCTATCGGAGAGGTTGCCTTGACTGGCAGGCGTGCTAAGTGCGCGGCGCGGTGGGCCTTGCGGTGGGCCCGCAGCAGTTTGAGCTGGTGCGATTCATCGTTGGAAACCAGTTTGAAGCTGTCTGGCGCTGAGGTTGGGGTTGGGGTCGGATTAGTCATCGGCCATTTTCACCGTTAATGCAGACAGCTCCTTGAATCCAATTGGCGCCGTGGCCTTCCAGGACAGCACAAAGGTATGTTTAGCCAGGCCATTGGCAATGCGCTCCATTTGCTTGCACTTACCCTCCAGGCGCGCGCGCAACGAATCGATTGTGCCTGCGCTTGGAATCCCTACAATGAAATTAAGGTGGATTGGTCATCGCATAGAGTTCAAGGGATTCCCAGGGTTGGCGCTGGCTAAAAGTTACGGGCGCCATCCTTCAGTTACATGCCAATCCCACCTTGTATGCAACCCGTTTTGCACGCCACTTCGGCCTGACTGGAGCCCATCATGCTGTTAGCCGACTACACCATTCAGGATGTCATTTACGCGGTGGGGGACACGGTCGTGGCCCGCGCGCTAGACCCGCAGGGAAAGGTGGTCATGGTCAAGTACCAAGATACGCGCTACCCTTCGCTGGACTTGGACGCCCGCTGGCAGCACGAGCACGCGGTGCTGCAGTCCATTCAGTCGGATTGGGTCATCCAATCGTACGCGCTCAAACAAATCGCCAACAGCCAAGTGCTGGTGTTGGAGTATTTCTCTGAAACCAACCTGTCGCAGATGATCAGCCACCACAGGCTTGATTTGTCAGACCGCTTGGCTATTGCGATCCAATTGGCGGCCGCGCTCAGCGATGTGCACAAGCATCACTTCATTCACGGTGATATTTCTGCCAAAAATATTTTGGTCGACACCATCTCCCTCAAGCTCAAACTGTGCGACTTTGGTCTGTCGACCCAGCTGGATAGAGCTCAAAAGCAGGAGAGTGACAGTTTTTTGCGGGGCACTCTGGAGTACATGTCACCCGAGCAAACCGGTCG
This sequence comes from Rhodoferax sp., assembly GCA_046598245.1. Taxonomy (GTDB): domain Bacteria; phylum Pseudomonadota; class Gammaproteobacteria; order Burkholderiales; family Burkholderiaceae_C; genus Allorhodoferax. Next base: position 1,026 of record JBKJJC010000209.1, on the reverse strand, counting down.
TACCAACCTGGACGTGGACTACCGCAGTGACTTCTACTCACTGGGCATCACGCTGTACGAGCTGTTTTTGGGTCATAAACCGTTCCAAACCGAAGACCCGATGGGCATGCTGCACTTCCATCTGGCAGTGATGCCGACCCCGTTACATGTGGCGGACCCGACCATTCCCGAGGCGATTTCGCGCATCGTACAAAAGTTGTTGGCCAAATTCCCTGGTGACCGCTACCAGAGCAGCCACGGCTTACACGCGGATCTGCAAATTTGTTTGGATGAATGGCGCAGGTCTAACCACATCGTGCCCTTTGAGGTGGGCCAGGTCGACATACCCGAGCGTTTTTGCGTTAGCAACAAACTGTATGGGCGTGAGGCCGAAACCGCGGTGCTCTTCAATGCCTTTGAGCGGGCCAATCGGGGGCGGGCCGAACTGCTGCTAATCAGTGGTTACTCCGGTGTTGGCAAGACCGCCTTGGTTAATGAATTGCACCAGCCGATTGTGGCGGCGCGTGCCTATTTCATTCGCGGTAAATGTGACCAATACAACCGCATCCAACCGTATGCCGCCTTGGTACAGGCGTTTGAGCCGCTGATGCACCAATTGATGGCCGAGGGGCAGGAGCGCCGGCTATTTTGGAAAGCCCAGTTTGAGGCCGCATTGGGTGGTAACGCTGCGGCCGTGACGGCCATAGTGCCCAGTCTGGCGCTGCTCATGGGTGCCGTGGCACCCCTGCCCGTGTTGCCCGCCGCCGAAGCCGAGAATCGCTTTCAGATCGCCTTTGGCCAGTTTGTGCGCGCGTTGGCTGTGGGCGGACGTACGCTGGTGATCATGTTGGATGACCTGCAATGGGCCGATTTGCCAACGCTGAAGTTGCTGGAGCGACAAATCTCCAGCGACGCCGATTGCAACGCGCTGGTGCTTGGTGCTTACCGCGACAACGAAGTGGATGCGGCCCATCCCCTCATGCACACCGTCCTTGCTATAGAGGCTGCCGAAGGTGCAGTGCACACCTTGAGCCTAGGCAGTTTGAC
>JBKJJC010000017.1:0-2894 GCA_046598245.1 Rhodoferax sp. | reverse complement strand
CCCAGCGGCGACAACAAGTAAGCCGAGCGAAACTCCCAGACGAACACCAGCCGGGCGACAACCAGGCCGGCGATCAGCGCCATCCACAGCTCCGTCTCGATGGTGGTGTGCGCCTTGCGCGCACTGCGTGTTCCAACAAACAGGCTGGACGCCACGACGGCAAACACCAACAACAGAGCGTAGGGGATGGCCGCAGGGCCGATGACGAGCGCGTTGCTCACGTGAGATTCAGTTGCTGAGAATTCTTAATAGCTATCATAATTATAGCAATGAATGCATATTCAACGGGGGCTAGAGGCTCAAGATCGCAATACATTCTGGTCGGATCGACGGCCGGCCCACAACCAGAACCCTGCGCCAGCCACGACCATGGGCACACACAACCACTGACCCATGCTCATGCCCAGTGACAGCAGGTCCAGGTGGGCGTCGGGTTCGCGGAAAAATTCGGCTATGAAGCGCATGACGCCATACCCGAGCAAGAATACGGCTGCCACCTGACCTTGCTTGCGCTCCTTACGCGCGTACAACCACAGCAGTACGAAAAACAACATGCCCTCCAGCAAAAACTGGTAGACCTGCGAGGGGTGGCGCGGCAGATCACCTGCACCACGGAACACCATGCCCCACGGTAAGGTCGGGTCAGCCAGACGCCCCCACAGCTCCCCATTCAAGAAGTTGCCGACACGCCCGGCAGCCAGACCGGTGGGCACACACGGCGCCACAAAATCGGCCACTTGCCAGAACGGCTTGTTGCGCGACCTGGCAAACCACACCATGGCCACGATCACACCCAGCATGCCACCGTGGAAGCTCATGCCGCCTTGCCACACGTAAAACACCTCCAGCGGATGGGCCAGGTAGTAGGCCGGTTTGTAAAACAGGCAGTACCCGATACGACCACCTAAAACCACACCCATCACACCCATGAACAGGATGTCTTCCACATCCCGACTGGCCCAGGCACCGGGTCCCTTGATGGCGGCAAATGGCAGGTGGCGTAAGCGTAGTCGCCCCAACACCACAAAGAGGGCAAAGGCCGCCAGGTAGGTCAGGCCATACCAGTGGATGGCAAGGGGGCCGAGTTGCAGGGCTACGGGGTCGATTTGGGGATGGATAAGCATGCCGGTATTTTGCACGCAAGCCCGAGTCGCCTTTTAGCAGATGGCCTTAAGGCTGTGGGGCAAACGCCAAAAACCGCTCCAGTACCGGGCTGGTTCGCGCCCACACCAAGCTGGTTTCGCACTGGGGCACGGGGCCCTCTACGCTGCGGTAGACCACACCCGGCCGCTGAAACTGCTGCACGCTGTGCGGCACCCAAGCCAGGCCCAAACCGGCAGACACCAGATTCACAATGGTTTGCATCTGGATCGCCTCTTGCGCGACCTGGGGTAGGCACCCTGCCCCGTGGTACAGCGCAAACACGGCGTCGTACAGCGAGGGGGCGATATGCCGCGGAAAGATGACCAACGGCTGGGTCAATACGTCGTCTAGAGCAAGTTGGGCTTGGCTGGCCAGTGCATGCTGCCGCGGCAGCGCCACGATGAGCGGCTCGCTGGTGATCAGCTTGCAGGTCAACGCGGCCGGAGCAAAACCTGGCGCATGCAACATGAAGCCGGCATCCATTTCGCCCCGCTCCAGGGCTTGCACCTGCACATCACCGGTGGCTTCCACCAGTTCCAGTTGCACGCCCGGATGGCGTTCACGCAAGGCCCGAACCCACTCGGGCAACAGCGCAAAGCCAACGGTAGACACAAAACCCAAACGCAAACGACCCAGCTCCCCCGCGGCGGCGGCCCGCGCGTGCGCGGGTAAGGCCTGGGCGCGCTGCAACAACTCGCGCACTTCGGGCACCAGCGCCGCACCCGCAGGGGTTAACGCCACAAAGCGCTTGGTGCGCTCAAACAATTGCACTTGCAGGCGTTGCTCCAGCAGGGCAATGGCCTGGGTTAGCGGCGGCTGGGACATGTGCATGCGAACGGCAGCCCGCCCAAAATGCAGTTCCTCGGCCACCGCCAGAAACTGGCGCCACACCCGCAGACCGATAAGGCCCCCACGATCGCCCTCGGTGTATTGCTCTTTGCCCCCTGAGGGGGCGCTTTCCGCCTTGGGGCGGCCCGGCGGTGGATTACTCTGCTCATTCATATGCCATGCATATTAATACAAGCTATTAAATATATTTGATCAAGTGTTTGACTCCATGCATACTTTGCCTTCGCCCAGACGCATCTCCCCAACCACTAGACGAGACACCCGCCATGACCACTAAACCCATCGTCCTGAACCCCCGCAGCAAAAACATCACAGAAGGTAAGAGCCGCGCGCCGAATCGCTCCATGTACTACGCCATGGGCTACGAAGAAGCTGATTTCAAGAAACCCATGGTCGGCGTGGCAAACGGACACAGCACCATTACCCCCTGTAACAGCGGTTTGCAAAAACTGGCGGACGCGGCCATTGCAGGCATTGAAGAAGCCGGCGGCAACGCGCAGGTGTTTGGCACACCCACCATTTCCGACGGCATGGCCATGGGTACCGAGGGCATGAAGTATTCGCTGGTATCGCGTGAAGTGATTTCCGACTGTATTGAGACTTGTGTGCAGGGCCAGTGGATGGACGGCGTGGTCGTAGTCGGTGGTTGCGACAAAAACATGCCCGGCGGCCTGATGGGGATGTTGCGCGCGAACGTACCCGCAATCTATGTGTACGGTGGCACCATCCTGCCCGGCACCTACAAGGGCAAAGACCTGAACATCGTCAGCGTGTTCGAAGCCGTAGGCGAAAACGCCGCAGGCCGCATGAGTGACGAAGACTTGCTGCAGATCGAACGCCGCGCCATCCCGGGCACCGGCTCTTGCGGTGGCATGTACACGGCCAACACCATGTCGTCCGCC
>JBKJJC010000115.1:0-29909 GCA_046598245.1 Rhodoferax sp. | reverse complement strand
AAATTTCTGCAAGTAGGTCAATGACGAATAGCCGGTTCCGAAGTCGTCCAATGAGACGGCCATACCGGCTGACCGTAACCCTTGCAATTGTTGGCGCACTTCGTCATTGGGGTCCAGCAGCAAGCCTTCGGTGATTTCTACCGCAATGCTGCTCCCCGTCAAACCCATGGACTCTAGGTGTGCACCCCAGGCAAGCTGCGCCTTGTCTTGTCGATGAAACTGCACCGGTGATTTGTTGACGCTGATCTGAAAGTCTTGGCCATATTGCTCCCGCCACTGTGCCACTTGTTGGGCAGCTTGTTGGAATACCCATTCACCGATCGCGATGATCTGCCCGGTCGATTCCGCAATCGGTATGAATTGCGCAGGGCTCACCATGCCGCGCTGCGGGTGCTGCCAACGCAACAGCGCCTCGGCCTTATGGACGCGGCCGCTGGCCAAATGCACGATGGGCTGGTAGGCCAGTGCGAATTGGTGTTGTGGCAAGGCTAAGCGCAGATCGGCCGCCAGTCGGGCACGCAACAGGGCGGCTTCTTGTAGAGCGGGGGTGTAGAAACTGAAGCGGTTGCGCCCGGCTTCCTTGGCTACATACAACGCTTGGTCGGCATGTTTAAGTAACTCGTCCACCCGGGCCGCGTGCTGCGGGTAAAGCGCAACGCCAATGCTGGCAGATACAAAAACCTGTTCACTCTCCAGCGAAAAGGTGTTCGCCAATCGGCTCAGGATGTTGAACAAAACCATTTCCACTTGCTCTGCGCCCTGTGCCTCGCACAGCACTACGGTGAATTCGTCGCCACCCATTCGCGCCACCGTGTCGTTGGCGCCCACGCAGTCCAGAATGCGCTGCGCGGCCTGCACCAGCAAGAGGTCACCGTTGTCGTGGCCCAGCGTGTCGTTGACTTCTTTGAAGTGGTCCAGGTCGATAAACAACACGGCCAGTTGTTGGTTCGACTGTTGGCAGCGGCGCAAGGCATTGTCCAGCCGTTGGCGCAGCATGCGGCGGTTGGGTAGCCCGGTTAATGTGTCAAAGTGGGCCTGCTTCCAGACCAGAGCTTCGGCGTCTTTGCGGTTGGTAATGTCGGTGTGTGTACCAATCATGCGCAACGGCTTGCCATGCGCATCGCGGCTGATAACCATGCCGCGGGTCAGCACCCATTTCCAGGTGCCGTCCTTGCACAATATTCGGTGTTCGTTGGTATAGGTTTCGGTCTCGCCGTTGAAATGGGCTTCTCGGTCACGGCGCATCTGGGCCACATCGTCCGGGTGGGTGCGCCCATCCAGTGCGTCGGACCGGTCGGCAATCTCGTCTTCGGCAAAGCCATAGATCTCTTTGCAGCGGCGCGAGTAAAACTCCACGCCGGTTTGCACATACCAGTCCCACACACCATCGCCGGTGCTCTCCAGCGCCAGCTTCCAGCGTTCCTCGCTTTGAGTCAGCGCGATCTGGGCCAGGTGGCTTGCGGTGATGTCTTCTATCGTGCCCTCGTAGTAGAGCAGGGCCCCGTCTGCATCGCGTACGGCGTGGGCGGCCTCGCGCACCCACATGCGCTCGCTGCGCCGGTCGCTGCGCACTTCGGCAATGAAATTGATGACGGCGTTGTCCCGGTCCAGCAAGTCTCGCAATTGCTGGCGCCGCTGCGGATCAACATACCAAGCCCGTCCTTTTGTATTGATGACCTCCAGCCATTCGGCCTCGGTGTCGTAGCCGTTCATGCGCACCAGCGCCTTGTTGGCCCGCAACACCACGCCCTGCGGGCTGGTCCGGTAGGCTCCTATGGGCAAGAACTCAAACAGTGTCGGCATGTTGTCTTGTGTTACCAATCTTCCTTGACCGCCAGCACGGCGTCGCGCCCGGCCGCCGCACGCCCGGCCAGCCATGCGGTCAGTGTGCCGGCCCCAATCACGGCGCAGCCCAATGCTAGCAAACGCAGCGTGGGCAGTGACAGCTCCATGCTCCAGTGGAAGCTCTGCGGGTTCACCACGTGCACCAAAACCACGGCCACGGCCAGGCCCAGCCCCATGCCGGCTATCGCGCCCAGCGTGGTCCAGGCCAAGCCTTCAGCCGCCACCACCCGCAGCACTTGGCGGCGGGTCAGCCCCAGGTGCACCAGCAGGCCAAACTCTTTGCGCCGCGCCAGCACCTGGGCGCTGAAGGACGCGGCCACACCAAATAGCCCAATACCGATCGCGACTGCCTGCAGCCAGTAGGTGACGGCAAAGCTGCGGTCAAAGATGCGCAGCGTGGTGGCACGTATCTCGCTGGCCGAGCCAAAGTCCATCAAACGGCCGGCCTCGCCGCCCGGCGTGTTGGCCTGGGTATTGGCCAGTTGGCGCAGCGATTGTTCGATAGCTTTTACGTCGGTATCAGGCGCCAGCCACAGGGCCAGGTCGTTGACGCGGGTGTCGCCGCTCAGGCGCTCAAAATCCGCTTGCTCGATGGCGATGGAGCCAAACTGGCGGGCATAGTCACGCCACACGCCCGCTACAAAAAACGTAGCAGTATGTGTATATTTTACGGGGGCTAGAGCCCTAAAATGCTCTGAAAGCGCTGGGTAGACCGTGCCCGGGCGGGCGCCATGCAGGTCCACCATGGCCTCGCTGACATAAATACCGATCTGGCCCGTCGGCACGGGAAGCGATTCACCGATCATGGGCAAACCGTGCGCCGGCCCGGCTTGCGGGCCCAGTGGCCGGGCTATCAACGTGACGGCGGGCTGGGCTGGGTCGGGCAGAAACTGCTGGTTGCGCTGCGTCGACAGGCGTTGCACGCCAGGTATGCGGGCTGCCGCTAGCACAAAGCTGGGGTCGAAGTAAGCCGTGTCTTGTGTGCTGGCGCTACTGGCGCTGCGCAGATAAAGGTCGGCGGGCAGCACGGTGTCCAGCCATTGCGTGATCGATGTCCTGAAGCTGGCCACCATCACCGTCAGCGCCACGGCCAGGCTTAGCGATGCCACCACGCCGCTCACCGCCACCGCAGCGCTGCCCCGCACCCGGCGCGCGCGCTCTACTGCCAGCAACGGCAATGCTTGTCGAGCCACCAAGGGTGCCACGCGGTCCAGCACCACGCCGACCAACCAGGGCAGGCCCGCAATGCCGCCCACCAGAATCAAGCCCACGCTGGCATAGGCGGCCAGTGGTACACCCCACACCGGTGGCATCAGGGCCAGCAGGCCGCCAGCCAGCAGCAAGCCGACGGCAAGGCCCACATGGTTCTGCGCGCCCTGGGTAGTGCCCAGGCCTTTGAGTGTTTGCGCCGCAGGCAGACCCTGCGCCCAGCGCGCCGGCCACCATGCCCCCACCAACGCGGCCGCCACACCCAAAGCGGCAAACACCAGCGCGGCCAGCGGGTTCCATTGCAAGGCCGGGGCACCCCCCGAGAAGTAGCCGCCACCCAAATCACCACCCAGCAGGCGCAAGGCCAGTGCAGCCAGCCCGGAGCCCAGTGCAATCCCCAGGGCGCTGCCCACGGCCCCCAGTGCCAACGCTTCCAGTAGCACCAGGTGCAGGCGTTGCCTGCCTGTGAGCCCCAGCACGCCCAGCAGCGCAAACTGGGGTGCACGTCGGCTCACGCTGAGCGCCAGCACCGAAAACACCAAAAATCCCCCGGTGAACAAGGCCACCAGCGCCAACACCGTCAAATTGACCCGGTAAGCGCGCGACAGGGTGGACATGCGCTCCAACGTGTCGCCCGGTTCCACCAGTTGGGCACTGGCCGGCCAATCCGGCGCGGCTTGCACGCTGCGCACAAAGGCGGCGCGGTCCACCCCGGCGCGCAGGCGCAGGTCCAGCCGGGTCAGGCTGCCGTCTTTTTCAAACAGATCCTGGGCTGCGGCAATGTCCATCACCGCCAGCGGTGGGCCGGACGCGCGCACAGTGCCCGCTACCCGCAGGGTCTTGATCTGCAAACCCCATTGCAGCTGCAGCGTGTCACCCTTGATACGACTTTTGGCACTGGCGTTTAAAAAAACGGTGTCGGGCGCAAAAATATCCAAACGGTTGGCAGTGGCGGTAGCGGTGGCAGAGGGTAGGGCGATCAGATCCGGGTTGAGCTGCCCCACCTGCAAAGCGTCCACGCCCACCATGCGGAGCAGCAAGCGGGATGGTTCACCGGTTTTAGTGGCGGGGCCTGCGTCGGTAGCGTTCAACGCATAACTGCTGAGCTCGAGCACCGGGCTGGCCAGCGCCACATCAGGGTGACGGTTCATTTGGGCCAGCATTAGGTCGCGAATGCCCGCCGGAGCTCCGGTGCGGGCCCGCAATACCAAATCAGGCTGGCCACCCACCGAGCGCACGGCCTGCGCAAATTCGTCCAGCGCAGACGCATTGATCACATGCACCGCAAACGCCAGCGCCACACCCAACATCACCGACACCACGGCCGCCGCGTTGCGCCACGGGTGTGTGCGCAGCTCTTGCCACGAGAAAGTGATCAGCAGGGGCCCGAGCGGTGAATACATGGCCTGATTGTCATGGGATTCGGTGGACGGCAGGCACAGCGCCTATAGTGCGGGCTGGCAAAAAATGTGATTAGGGAAAACAAGTCGATGAAAGTCATGGTGCTGGGGGGTTACGGAAACTTTGGCGCGCGCATCAGCCGCGCCCTGGCGGGGGACGACCGTATCCAATTACTGGTGGCCGGGCGCGATGGCCAGCGGGCCAACGCTTTTGCCGCCCAACTGCCTGGCGCGCGGGGTGTGGCGGTCGATATGCAGCACGCGGGCTTTGCGCAGGCCCTGCAAGACCACCAGGTCGGTCTGTTGATCCATACGGCGGGGCCATTCCAGGGGCAGGACTATGCGGTGGCCCGGGCCTGCGCCCAGGCCGGTGTGCACTATATAGACCTTGCCGATGGCCGGCGTTTTGTGTGCGAATTTTCGCGTGCGCTGAAGGCGGCCTTTGTGGATACGGGGCGGGTGGCCATCACCGGCGCCAGCACGGTGCCTGCGTTGTCGTCGGCCGTGGTGGACAGCCTGTGCGCAGGCTGGCAGCGCCTGGATACTTTGGATATTTGTATTGCCCCCGCCCAGACTGCGCCACGGGGCGTGGCGACCATGCGGGCGGTGTTGAGCTACTGCGGTGGCCCCATCTCGGTATGGGATGGTGGGCAGTGGCAAACCCACATCGGCTGGGCTGCGCCTAAACGCGTGTTGTTTCAGCGCTTGCGCCCGCGCCTGGGGGCGCTGTGCGACATCCCAGATTTGGAGCTTTTCCCCGCCCGGTACCAGGTGCGTGAGCGTATGGAGTTCCGTGCTGCTGTAGAGGTGGGCCTGGCCCAGCGCGCGTTTGCCATGCTGGCCTGGCTGCGGCAAGTGGGTTTGCTGAAAAACCCCGCTGCGTTGGCCGGTATCCTGAACACCAGTGCCAAGCTGTTCGATCCGTTTGGTTCGGGGCTGGGCGGTATGGTCGTGCGTGTAGCGGGGCTGGATGCCAATGGCAAACCTGTCAAACGCGCATGGCATATCGCCGCAGACAACGACCACGGCCCCGAGATACCTTGCATGGCCGCTATTTTGTTAGCCCGGCGTTTGGCCAGCGGTGAACCGATGGCCAGCGGCGCCTACCCGTGCGTGGGGTTGAACAAGTTGGCGGACTTTGCGCCCGAGTTTGCGAAGTGGGGCATGGTGACCGATGTGGAGGAGGAGGGCTGAGTCCATGTCGCACCGCAGTTTTAACTTTGCCATGCCCGCTCCGGCGGCCGTGGTGTTCGATGCATTCCACTACCACCATTGGCGCCATCGCTGGGACAGCCTTGTCAGCGCGACGGCCGTGGAGGGGGGCGCACCTTGCCCGTATGTGGGTGCCGTCACGCAGAATGCCGGTGGTGGGTGGATGCGCAGTTTGTCGATGCGTACGCAGTTTGTCTCATACGATCGGCCGCGCCTGGCGGCGGCAGCGATGCTGGGGCAGTCCTTTCCGTTCACGCGATGGGCGGCCTCCATGCGCCACAAAGAGCTGGACGGCGGGCAGTCTGTGCTGATCTACACCTACACCTTTGAAGTGGGCCCCCAGCTGATCGCCTGGTGCATACGCCCTTTTGTGGAGCGTGTTTTTGAACACCAGACGCGCAAGCGGTTTGGGCGCCTGAGCGCTTACCTGGCCAGCCATGCACAAGAGATCAAACACTGGCAACAGGAGCGCGCAATCCATGTTTAATAGCGAAGCCTTTACAGAACAATCCGATCAGTGGTGTCTGCGCATGAGCCTGGTCTTTGTCTGGCTCTGGACGGCGGCTGTAAGCGTGTGGGAGCTGCAGGGCCAGAGCCGCAACCTGCTGTTGGCGGGCGGCATTGCGGATGCCGGCGTGGCAAATGTTCTGGTGCTGGCGGGTGCCGCATTGGACGTGCTGCTGGGCTTGTGGTTATGGCTGCGGCCGTCGCGCCCGGTCTACCTGCTGGCCCTGGCTGCTATGGTGTTGCTGACCCTGGTTGCTACGGTGTTGAGCCCATCCTTGTGGTTGCACCCCTTGGGGCCACTGAGTAAAAACATTCCCATTGCTGCCATGCTGTGGGTTCTGGCGCGCAGACCGCAATGAATACGTATTTGATCGTCAAATGGCTGCACATTCTGTCCAGCGTGGTGCTGGTGGGTACGGGGTTTGGCACGGCGTTTTACCTATTTTTTGCCAACCGCAGCGGCGTGGTCGCGGCACAAGCTGTTGTGTTGCGCCTGGTGGTGCGTGCGGATTGGTGGTTCACCACGCCGGCCATCGTGTTGCAACCCGCAACCGGCTTGTGGCTTTTGCACCTGATGGGCTTGCCCTTGAGTACCCCCTGGATTCTGTGGACCTTGGTTTTGTATGGCCTGGCGGGCCTGTGCTGGATACCCGTGGTGTGGCTGCAGCTGCGCATGGCTGCCATGGCGCAGACGGCGCATGCAACGGGCGAGGACCTGCCCGCGCTGTACTGGCGTTATGCCCGCTGGTGGGAAGGCCTGGGTTACCCCGCGTTTGTGGCCATGCTGGCCATCTTTTACCTGATGGTCGCCAAGCCAGACCTGTAAGCTCTGCACCGAACCACACTTGCACGGAAACCGCAACCGAATGAAGCACCGTATTGAATCGTTGATGGCTGCAACCACGTTGGGCCTGCTGTTGGCACTGGCCTGCAGCACCGCCCAAGCCGCCGAACTGCGGGTGCTAACCCACGCATCCTTTGCACTGCCCAAGCCATTGCTGGCACAGTTTGAAAAGGATGCCGGTGTCACTTTGCGCATCACCAAAGCGGGTGACGCGGGCGAGATGCTGAACAAGCTGATACTGACCCGAGCCAACCCGATTGCCGATGTGGTGTTTGGCATCGACAACGTGCTGGCCGCCAAGGCGCTGGAAGCGAAGGTGCTGGACACCTACGAGGGCTCGCTCACTAAAGCCGGCAGTACCGCATCTATCGTCACCCTGCCAGCGGGTTTGGTGCCGGTGGACTATGGATATGTCATGCTCAACTACGACAAGGCCTGGTTCGCCAAGAAGGGTTTGGCATTGCCCCGTTCGTTGGACGATCTGGCCCAGCCCGCCTACGCCAAGCTGCTGGTGGTGCAAAACCCCGCCACGTCGAGCCCGGGCAATGCCTTTCTGCTGGCCACCATCCATGCCATGGGGGAGGACAATGCTTTTGCCTGGTGGGCGCTGATGCGCGCCAACGGTGTCAAGGTGGCCAAGGGCTGGAGCGAGGCCTACTACACCGACTTCTCACACAGCGGAGGCTCCCGCCCACTGGTGGTGAGTTATGCCAGCAGCCCGGCGGCTGAAATGTATTACAGCAAGACCAGGCTGAGCGAGCCTCCCACCGCCAGTTTGGCGCTAACCGGGGGCGTGTTTCGCCAGATTGAGGGCGTGGCGCTGGTCAAGGGCGGCAAGCAGCGCACGGCCGCCTTACAGTTTGTGGAATTCCTGCGCTCACCCGCCGTGCAGCAAGGCTTGCAAACCGAGATGTGGATGTTTCCCGCGGATGCGAGCGTGCCCCGCGTCGAGGCGCTGCGCCATGCGGTAGAGCCAACCCGGCATGACAGCCCCAATATGCAGGCCATTACCGACAAGGGCGCGCAATGGGTGCGGCGCTGGACCAAAGTGGTGTTGAAGTGATGCACACTTGGGCGCGGCGCGGGTGTTTTGGTATCGGGCCCCCTTATAACAAGTATGTGCCTTGATTTGTTCAAAGAATTCAGAGTTAGCCCCCGTATAGTCTATCTAGTTAGCTATAAAAGTAGTAGCGAAGTTTGACCAGTAAATCCATGAGCCTCAACCTAATCTTCAAAGATAGCGCCTATCCATGAAAACTGAACTGGTGCAATCGTTAACCAGCAACTTTGAGGCTTGCGCACAGCGTGCTGAAAGCGGTGTTGAGTTTTGGCTGGCGCGCGACATTCAGCACCTGCTCGGGTATTCAGAATGGCGCAATTTTGTGGCGGTCATCCACAAAGGCAAGACCGCGTGCGAAGTGTCTGGCCACACGGTTGCAGACCATTTTGTTGACGTCAACAAAATGGTTGATCTGGGGTCTGGCAGTCGGCGTGACATCGACGACCTCATGCTCACGCGCTACGCCTGCTACCTGATCGCCCAGAACGGCGACTCCAGGAAGCAGGAAATTGCATTCGCCCAGACCTATTTTGCAGTTCAGACACGCAAGGCCGAGCTGATTGAACAACGTCTGCTCGACGCGGAGCGGGTGTCGGCACGCAAGAAGCTCTCTTCAACGGAACACGAGTTGTCAGAGGTGATATTTGAACAGGTCGGCAGTAGCAACCAAGACTTTGCCGTAATCCGCAGCAAGGGCGACCATGCCCTGTTTGGCAAGAGTACGCAGGCCATGAAATCTCAGTGGAAAGTGCCAGACGGCCGCCCGCTGGCGGGCTTTGCGCCCACCATCATTCTCAAAGCCAAAGACTTCGCGGCCGAGATCACAATTTTCAACGCGCGGCAGCACCAAATGGATTCCGAGGCGGCTGTCTCAAAGGAGCATGTCTCCTACAATGCGGCGGTGCGCAATACCCTGTTGGAGCGAGGAATTCGGCCAGAACGTTTGCCGCCTGCTGAGGATGTGAAGAAAGTGAAGCGTCGGTTGTTGTCAGAAGAGAAGAAGGCGCTCAAGAAACCTGAAGCGCTGGACTCTTGAACTGCAAAATGACGCTATAGCCCTCGTCAATACTGCTCGGACAGCTATGAAAAGTAGAGCAAATTGGCTGTTGGGTGCTCTGCCACTTGGCTTCTTGTTGGTCATGCTGGTCGCGCCCGCGCTGCGCCTGCTGCTAGAGGGTGGGCAGGTCTCGCTGTGGGCACCGTTGCAAGACGCCTATTTGCGATGGCGCCTCGCTTGGTCTTTTTTGCAGGCAGCCGTGTGTTGTGTGGCGGCTTTGGGATTGGGCTTGCCGGTAGCCTGGGTGCTGGCCCGGTTTGAATTTGCTGGGCGCACGCTGGTGCTGCGCGCGCTGATGCTGCCCTTTGTCGTGCCCACGCTGGTGGCGGCAATGGGCGTGTTGGCGCTGTTGGGGCCACAGGGCTTGCTGCATGCCTGGGGCGGCCCTGATTTGCAGGGTGGCCCGTGGTTGCTGATCTATGGCAATCTGTTCTTCAACCTGTGCCTGGTGGTGCGGGCCGCTACCGAAGCGCTGGGCCAAGTCAGCGCGTCCCGCGTGGCCGCCGCGCGCACACTGGGCGCTACACCGTGGCGGGTGTTTGTGCGCATCGAATGGCCGGCCATCGCGCCCTGGCTGGCATCGGCCCTGTGCCTGGTGTTTGTGTACTGTGCGTCTGGTTTTGGCTTGGCCTTGGTGCTGGGCGGGCAGGAATACGCGACCGTAGAAGTAGAGATTTACACCCTGGTCGCGCATGAACTGCAATTGGCGCAGGCCGCGTCACTGGCGTTGTGGATGCTGTCGCTAACCGGTCTGGTGGCGCTGGTCTATGCGTTGATCGAGCGGCGTCTGGCGACCCCGGTGCGTGCGGACACCATTGCCCGGCGCAAACCGCACGGTGTGCTGCAGTGGGCAAGCGTGTGGGCAGCACTGGCGGTGCTGGCATTATTCTGTGCGGCACCGCTGCTGACCATTGTGTGGCGGGCGCTGGCTGCCGGTGTATCCGCCTGGGGCGTGCTGTGGGAAGACGCCACGCTGGCCGCGTTGTGGAACAGTCTGCGCTTCACCGTGCTGGCCGTGGCGCTAGCCACGGTCTTGGGTCTCGCCCACGCCCTGGCGGCACGCAAATCTTTGCTGCTGCGAACGCTGGTTTTTTTGCCGTTTGTGGTGTCGCCGGTGATGGTGGCCTTTGGCTTGCTGCTGCTGTACCCGGCATGGACCGCCAGCTTTGGGCTGCTGGTGTGCGCCTATGCTTTGCTGGCCTATCCGTTTGTCGCCAAGTCCTTGGCCGCAGGTTTGGACAGCATGCCGCCCCACCTGGCCCTGGCGGCGCGCTCCTTAGGTGCCACGCCCTGGCATGTGTTCTGGCGCGTGACCCTGCCACTGCTGCGCCCGGCGCTGCGCAGGGGCATGGCGTTTGCTGCCGCTACTGCGGTTGGCGAGTTTGCAGTCACCCTGTTTTTGTCGCGCCCCGAATGGGCCACGCTGACCACGCTGGTGTATGAACACTTGGGTCGCCCAGGTGCCGTTAACCGCGATGCGGCGCTGGTGTTGTCATGTTTGTTAATGGGGCTGGCGCTACTGGCATTTGGTTTGATTGAGTGGGCTGCCCCCGCGCTTGGCGACCAGCGCACGTCGTACACCAATGGCACCGCCACCGGCCCCAGTGCCAAGGAATATCACCATGCTTGAGTTGCACGCCCTTTCCAAAGACTGGCGGTCCCGCGTGCTGCTGCGTGACGTGAGCCTGCGCGTTGCGCCCGGCGAAACGGTGGCGATTCTCGGGCCATCCGGCAGCGGTAAAAGCACCTTGCTCAAGATCATTGCCGGCCTAGAGCCGCTGGATGCGGGCCGCATCGTCTTTGACGCCCAAGACATCACCCAGCAACCCCCCGAACGCCGCCGCTTTGCGCTGATGTTCCAAGACTTTGCGCTCTTCCCCCATCTGGATGTGCAAGACAACGTGGCCTTTGGCCTGGTGGAGCAAGGCCTGCGCAAGGCGGACGCCCGCAACCAGGCCCGCGCGATGCTGGCGCGTTTTGGCCTGCAGGACTTTGCCCATGCGCGTGTCATGCAGCTATCCGGTGGTGAACAACAGCGCGTGGCGCTGGCCCGCGCACTCATCACCCGACCCCGTGTGCTGTTGCTGGACGAACCGTTTTCTGCGCTGGATGCCGAAATGCGCTTGCAACTGCGCGAAGAGTTTCGCCAGCGCATCGCAGAGTTCAATATGGCCACCGTGCTGGTTACGCATGATGAAGCCGAGGCGCGGGCTATGGGGTCGCGGGGTTACCGGGTAGTGCAGGGCGGGCTGCAGCCTGTTTGGTAACTATCGGTCGGGTTGATAAATGTATATCTGTGTAACCGTAGGCTTATGACACTATGTTCGCAGCACTGAAGGCGCAAGCCAAGCTTCTCAAGCAACACACACTCACGGTGTACTTTGCCGCGCGCGATCCCCGCACGCCCGTGCTCGTGCGGGTTTTGGCGATTGTGGTGGCTGCCTATGCGCTCAGTCCCATTGATCTCATTCCAGACTTCATACCGGTCATTGGTTATCTGGATGATTTGTTGATCGTGCCGCTGGGGCTGGCCCTGGTGGTGCGGCTCACGCCGCCCGAGGTGCTGGAGTCCGCCCGGGCCCAGGCGCAGCAGGCCGCCAGCAAGCCCGTCAGTTATGCCGCAGCAGCCTGCTTCGTGTTGCTGTGGCTGGTGGCGGCATGGTTCTTTACCAAGTGGGTTATTGGTGTTTTTGGCCGCTAGCCCCCGAGAAATATGGATAGTTTGCTACAAATATAGTAGCGATTGATTGGTGTTGGCGGCTACCCAGCATGGGGGGCTACAGCTATTAGCGAATATCCCCTGTGGGTGCGGTCCCGTAACGCGCGATCGGACGCAGTGAAAATCCGTCAGTCGTAGCGCAATGTATAGATCAAGTCGACAGCGCTTTGTTCACCCGTTTGCGCACGCAAGGTGAAGCGGCGCGACAGGTCGTAGAAGATCGACAGGGTGCCCACGGTGTTGGCCAGGCTACGCTCATAGGCCAGGTAAAAGTCGCGCGACAAACGTTTACCCAGCGTGACGGTTGCACCACTGGCGCTGTTGCCTGTGCCGGTGCCGCTGTTAGGCCCGTTGCTGCTGCCGTCGCTGCCCGCGCGCAGAGACACCTCGTCCAACCCAAAGGAGTTGGCCAGGTTGCCGGAGCCGCCGCCACGCCCGCTACCCAGCAGGGCGAGTGCTGCTTGCTGCAGCATGGCGGTTTCTGCGCCGCCGTTGGCTCCTGAGCGACCGAGTATCAGCCACGCCAACTTTTCGCTTTCTGGAAGATCGGGATCGGCATACAGCCGCACAATGGGCAATTGGGCGGTGCCACTGATTTGCACCCCCACGCGCTGGGTCAGGTTGGGGCGGATGGCCAGAATGTCCAGCGAAGGGTTGTCATACGGGCCGCTAAAACGCAGCACGCCCTCTTCGATGTCCAACTGCTGGCCATAGGCTTTGTAGGTGCCTTGGGCGGCGCGAATGGTGCCGCTGAGCCGCGGTTGCAAGCTGTTTTGCACGTTGCGCAGCTCCACGCTGCCTTCTAGCAATGTGACGAGCCCGGCGCCGCGCACCTGAAAGTCTTGCCCCAGATCCAGCGTGACCAGCAGGTCAGGCTGGAGCCGTGGGCTGATGGCTACTACCGGTGCTGGGGGTGCGGCAGGTGCAGCGGAACCCGCTGCGGGTGGCATACCGGGCGCGCTCGCCTTGTTGGCAACCGATGGTGCCTTGCGCACCACGACGTCGTCGCCCAGCCGTGGCGTCGTGTCTTCGGGCATCACAAACAAGGCCTGGTCCGCTTTGAGGTTGCCGCGAATCACCAGTTTGTTCTCCGCCAGTTGGGTGGAGAGCTTGCCCGACAACACCAGCCGCCGGTCACTGCGGGCACTGATGCGCAGGCTTTTGGCGGTGGCGTTTATCTCCATGCGCAGGCGCGACAGCGCATTGCTGTTGGTGTCGGCAGTCGCCGTCGCACCTTGCCATTGGACAAAGCCTTGGGCTGTGAGTTGCCCACCACTTGCACCACCGGCCCCTTGAAACGAGATCTCTTCAATCTCCAGCCGTTCGCCGTCCAGCCGGGTGCGCAGCGTGCCGTTGCTGAAGTCTATGCCGTCTACCACCGAGCGCAGGGCCAGGCCCTGTGCGCCAAGTTGGCCACGCCACAGGGGGCGGTTGCGGGTGCCAGATAACGTGGCATCGGCATCCAGCGTGCCGCGCAGACGCCAGCCGGGCGGTGCCAGCACCGACCATGCGCCCACGGGTGGCAACTGGGCCTTGAACTGGCCGACCAACGCGGCGTCTTGTGGCCAGGTCCAGCCATCGTTTTGGCGCTGAAGGCGGGTGCTGAAATCCGCCTGGGCTTGCCCCGCGCGTTCGCTGTCCCAGCGCAGGCTGGCGGTAATCTGGTCGTCCACCGTGTTGACATCCAGTCGCGCCAATTTGAGCCCGGCCTGCACCGGCGGCGCGTCATCATTGGGGCGGATTTGCAGGTCTCCGGCGGTGCGCTCGACGCGGGCGCGCAGGCGCAAGCTGTCGTTGCTGCTGGCCTCCCATTCACCGCCCAGGACGACATCACCTTTCAAGCCCAACTGGGACCACGGTGTGGGGCTAAAGGGCTCTAGCCAGGCCATGGGCAGGTCGGTAAAGCGCCCTTGGGTGTTCCACTGGCTGCGCGGCTGTCCGCCCAGGTCGGTCTGGGTCCATCGTGCAGGTAGCCACGCTACGGTGGCCGTGCCAGGTACCGGCCCCGTCAGAAGCAAGCTGCCACCTGACGCTTCCAATGTCTTGGTGCTGCCGCTTTGCTTCCACAGCCACGATACGGGGTCCGAAAGGCGCAGAGCCCAGACGCCCGCGCGGCCGGTATCTTGCATGGTGAGCCGGGCCGACTCCAGTTGCGCGCTCCAGGTGCCAGCATCCTTTCGTCCGCCTTGGGCTTTGGCTTCCAGGTTAAAGCGCTGCCTACGGTGTTCCGCCAATGCCTTTGTCGTGAGCACCATGGCGGATGGTGTACCCGCCAGGTCGAGTTGTGCATTGCGCAGGCGCCAACTGGCGCTGTCGGCGGCACCGGCACTGGTCCAGTCCAGGCGGGGTGCTTGCACATTGGCGGTGACAGATAGGGCCTGCCCCTGGTTCTGCCAGCCGCCGGTCCAGCGGGCTTGTAGCGTGGCTTCTCCCGCTACCTTGGCGGCTGCCAGATCGCGCGAGACACCGGGCAAGCGGGCCAGCCAGCGGTGGGTCAGACCGGCATCCGTGGTCTGCAATTGCAGCGTGCCGTCGCCTTGCGTCTTGGCCATTTGGAAGCGGACGGAGCCCTTGGTACCGGGCAATTGCAGGGCCCAGTCGCCTTTTGAACTGAAATCCGCGGTGTTGAGGGTCAGGGTGCCGTTCAGTTGCGCATCGTCGGTTTGCAAGGCCAGTGTGTCGAGTTGCAAGACGGAGGCTTTCCACACGCCCTGGGCTTGCAGGCTTTGCAGCCGCAAGCCTGCGGCGGGGGCCTGGCTGCCAGCGGTGTTCTGCTTGGTATCGCCCAGCTTGGCTTTGAAGCGGATGCCACCATCGGCTGGCTCGGCGTTCAAGGTTCCACTGAGAGACGCCGTGCCCAGCCGGGAGTGCAGGGCGGCGGGGTTCAGGCCGGTCACGGTGGCCTGGCCCAGCCAGCCATCGGCGAGGTTGTTTGCCTTGGCCTGTGCCTGCGCGTCGAGACGCCCCTGTGCGCCGCGCGCCTGCAAGGACTCTAGCGACCAGAGGCCTTGTCGGTACACCAGACGCGCGTCCAGTTTTTCGACGGGCAAGCGCTTTTGATCCCAGGGGCCTTCGAGCGCATTGCTGGCTTCGATGGTGGTCTTCCATCCACCCGCGTCGGGCGAGACAGTGGCTTGCCCCTTTAGTCGGGTCTGTGGCGCCTGGGGCCACAGGGTTGCCAGATCCAAGTTTTGCCACTGTGCTTGGGCCTGTACGACCGGCTGCAGGTGCCAGGGCTGTATACGCGCAGTGGCCTGAGCCTGCATGGCTTGGGCTGCGGAGGGCGTCAAGCGCGCCCGCACCTCCAGGGTCGCGTTTTGGCCCGCCAACGTGCCGTTGACGCTGGCGTGGGCCGCCACGTCCACCGGGTCCTTGCGACCCGGCAGACTGGTCTGCACACTGCCATCCAACTGCGCGATGAGGCGCAGGGGCGCTGTGGCCTCCAGGTCGGCCTCAAACCGGTAGTTTCCTGATGAAATACGCCCGGAGCCCCCGGCTATTCTGTGTCGATAGCTATCAAAAATATAGCGACCGGAAAGCTTATCAGCCGTTACTGTTGTTCTGCCGGTCCACAGCAGCTGGCCTACAGACCATTGCGCATCCACGCGCACGGGTAAACGCAGGTCATCGGGCGGGGGCGCTGTTGGCTCCGGCGATGCCGGGCGCTGGTCGTCTATGTGCAGTTTGCCGATGCTGACGGTATCGACCTGCCAGGCGCGGTCCAGCAGCGCGCGCCAAGACCAGGTCAAGACCACGTCTTGGGCCTCTACACGCAAGCCAGCACCCTGCCAGTACAAGCGCCCTATGCGGCCGCCTTGGCGTAGCGAGCCGGTCACGCCAGTGGCCTCCAGGCTCTGGCCGGTCGGCAGCGCCCTTTGCGCCAGCACCAGCGTGGTGGCCAATGAGGTGTCCACACCGCTCCACAGCCAGGCGGTGCCCACGCCGGCGGCAACCACCACCACGGGCACCGCCACGCACCAAACAGCCGTTCGTAACAGGCGCATCAGAAGTTGAATCCCACATTGAGGTGCAAGCGCAAGCGTCGCACGTCTACCCCATAGGCCACGTCAATCTGCAGCGGCCCGACCGGGCTCTTCCACCGGGCGCCAACACCCACACCAAGCTTTGGACGCAAGTCGGAGGCGTTGTTCGCGACGGCGCCTGCATCCACAAAGACGGTGCTTTCCCAGTCCGTGGCGCGCCCGCTGGAGTAGATGGGGCGCTGCCATTCCAGGCTGCCCAGTGCCATGTAGCGGCCACCGGTGATTTGGCCATCGGGTAGAGCGACTCCCAGGCTGTGGTATCCATAACCCCGCACGCTGTTGTCACCGCCAATGAAGAACAATTGTGTGCTGGGCAGCTCAACACCGACATTGGCCACGACTGCACCCAATTCGGCACGCGTCGCAATGCGACCCGTGGCACTGGCGGTGCCCGTCAGCCGGTCACCATCGCCCAGGGGGAAGAAGCGCAAGCCGCGCCCGTGTACCCGAGCATACGGATTGGTCTGGGCACCCAATGTCGTGCCGCCGCCCAGCGCTAGCCCAAAGCCCCAACCCCGGTTGGGGAAGACAGGGTGATCAAACCGGCGCACGGTGAAGGCATAGGTGGCGCCGACGGCCTGCACCACGTCTTGGGCCAACGGGTCACTGGTGGCCGCTTCGGCACGCACATATTGCAGGTAATACTCGTTGTCCAGGCGCTCGGTCGTCCGTCTGCGCCCCAGGTTGAAAGTCTGGCTGTGCACCCCGAAACTGCCCAGCGTCTGGTTTTGAAACTGCGTGCCTACGACCCAAAGCCAGCTGTCGTCGTTGGGGTGCGAGGTGAACTCGCTGGCCAGAGAGGCCGAGTCGCGGGTGACCAACAACTTGTTTACGCCGCGCCAATCCAGCACCGGAATTTTGTTGTGCATGTGTTCCACAGAAAAACGTGCACCGGTGTCGGTGCTGGCACCCACACCCAACACCAGTTTCTGCAACTTGGCCTCACGCACCTGCACCAATACCGGTGCGGCCGCTGGGTCGCCAGCCGGGTCGATGCTGATGAAGGCGGAGTCGAAGTAGCCACTGTCCGTCAGGCGCTGCTGCGCGGCTACCAGCTCGGCCTGGTCGTAGTCGCCGGGCTCCAGTTGCACCAATCGGCGCACCAGATCTTGGTCAAAGTGGTTCAAACCACTCACCACCAACCCGCCCAGCCGGTAACGCGGGCCGGAGTCCAGCGTGACCGTCAGTCGGGCCTGGCCGGTTACGGCGTCGATATCCGCCTGGCTGTCGGTCAGGCGGGCGCTTGGGTAGTTTTTGGCCGTGAGCTGGAGAAGGGCCTGCTGCTTGGCATCGTTCCAGCGCGTTTGGCTAAACCGCATGCCAGGCGCCAATAGCCAGTTTTTCTCGACCTGGGTGCGCTGATTTTTGGCTGCGGGATCGTCTTGAATTGGGCCGATAAAGTTCACCTTAACCGTGGTGATTTCCGTCGGCTCGCCAGGTTCCACGCGCAGCGTGAGCACGCGCGACACAGCACCGGCCGCCGAAACGGCTGGCTCCAAGGTCACTGTGGGTGAAAAATAGCCCTGGGTGGCCAGCAGGTCCCGCGCGTCCTTGTCGGCAGCTAGCAGCAAGCGGGCCAGTTCGCTGTCGCTCAGGTCCATCAGCTCCCGGTAACGCAGCACGTCCAGGTTGCGCTCCAGCAGGACTTTGGTCTCGGCGGGGGCTTCAATTTTGAGCGTGAACGCGCCAGATCCCACCGGACCATCGGTACCGGCGGTGGTACCAACAGTCACGGGAACTTCGGCAGGAGTGAGGGCCAGTGCAGGCAGCAAGCCCAAGGGCCCCACCAGCAACGACGCAGCCAGGAGGGCTTTCATGGAGTCAGTTCAGGCAATAAAACACCTGCGTTTGTACCAGTTTGTGACTATGGCTGGGTGAGGGAAGGGATAGGCGATTTAAACAGCCACCGCGTTCAGGATAAGACATTAAGAAGCATTTTGGCCTCCAGCCCCCGAAAAATATGAATAGTTTGCTATTCATTTTGTAGTAATTCGTTGCTAGGTGTTGCGACTGGACGCCGGGAGCCAAAGGTATTGGCATAAACCCAAGTGAACACCGCGCCGATCAAAAATATCTGCGTGGAGTAATACACCCACAGCATCACCACCACCAGCGAGCCCGCCGCGCCAAAGCCTGAGACAACACCACTATGGCCTATGTACAGCCCAATCAACGATTTGCCCAAGGTGAACAGCAGGGCAGTCACCAAGGCACCCACCCACACGTCGCCCCACTGGACGTGTACGCTGGGCATGGTCTTGTAAATAAAGGCAAACAGGGTCGCCACCACCGCGAAACTGCTGAGCGCGTTGGCGACCATGGCCAACTGGCTCCATTCACCAAAAATAGGCCCCCACCAACTACCTGCCGCCGACAGCGCTGCACTGACCAGCAGCGAGACGACCAATAAAAATCCCATGACCAGCACCATGCCAAAAGACAGCAGGCGTGAGCGGACCAACTTGATCCAACCGCCGACTTTGCTGGGGACGGGCACTTTCCAAATACGGTTAAGCGTGTCTTGCAGTTCGCCAAAGACGGTCGTTGCGCCCACCAACAAGAGCACCACGCCAACGATGGTGGCGGCAACGCCCGATGCGGGCTCGCGCACGCTGACCAACATATCCTGCACCGCCACCGCACTGCCTTCCCCCATCAGACCGTGTAATTGCGCCGCTATTTCGCCCCGGGCTGCGTCTTGGCCAAACACCAAGCCAGCGATCGCAATCACGATCAACAGCAGGGGTGCCAGGGAGAACATGGTGTAGTAGGCCAAGGCCGCGCCCATGCTGGGCACGTAGTCGTCTGACCAGGCTTGGAACATTTGTCGAAACATCACGGTGACTTTGTGCATGGGGGGGAATTATCGGAGGATTTGTCGGCTGTTTCCGTGACGCGCCCGATCACCCACAGCAACACGCTCGACGCATGGCAGCAGAAGCAAAAATGCAAATCCGGCTGATCCTTTAGCTTGTATGGCTAAATTTGGCTGTAGCCCCCGTCCGTAATGCGTTGTATGCTATCTAAATAGTAGCAGTACGGAGTGCTACTATCGGTGCAAGCGCGCAGACCATGCGCTGGTTCGGGCGTTCATAGGGACCTAGACATGCGGGTACTGATACAGCGACTGCTCTGCCTTGTGCTGATGTTTTGGATGACATCAGGGCTTGCGCAGCCCGCTTGGGTGGCGCTCCCCGCTGAAGAGTTGCGCAACCAACTGGGCAAGCTGGACGCTGCATCGCAACGCCAGTGGCTGCAAGACGCTTACACGAACCAGACACTGGTGCAGGCCAGCGATGCCCAACTGCTCGTTATGCTGCAGGCGTTTGACACCCGCACCATGTTTTCCCCGGTACGCCAGTGGCTGCAGCGCTACCCCGACTACAGCTTCGACATGCTACGCCAAGAGCGCTTACCGCACGACAATGCACTGCCTTCACTGCCCGAGCGTATGCAGGTGCGCTACCGACACGCGCCCCGCGCCATCTACGTGCTGTGGCAGTCGGGCGGGGCCAGAGCCGGGCAAGAAATTTTGTACGACGCTGCGTTGGATGCCCAACACCTTCGCACCCATGCCGGTGGCTTGATCAGCCGTCTTATCTTCAATGTGAACATCGACGGCTTGCTTGCCCGAACCCAATCCCGCCATTCGGTGCGGGCCATTGGTTTTCAGTACCTACTGGACCAATTGGAAACCGACCTGGCCAAGCTGAAATCGCTTTCCCTGCGCGAACAGACCATGGTGCGCGTGGTGCAAGACGGCGGTAAACGCTACCTGGAGTTCGTGTTCCAGACACCTGGGGAACCCAACTTCTATGCCCACACCACCCGCATGCAGTTGGACCTGCAGCGCCCCATCGTACGGCTGGTAGAAAGCCGGGACGGTGACGGCCAAGTGTTCGAGCGAACCCTGTTCGATCAGGTCAGCAGCCAGCCCTTGCCGCCCGATGCGTTTGACCCCAAGAACCCGCAGTACAAGTTTTAGTGGGGCCCGCATGCAATTCTTCCAAAGCCTAGCGGCGTTGCCTTGGATTGCCAGGGTGCTGACGATCGGCGTCCTAGAGAGCGATAGCGAGCAGTTGCGTACCCAAAAGGGCAAAAGTCAACATTGGTGTGGTGGCAGATGTCATCCATAGCCACGCGCAGTTTCTCGTGCTGTTTCAGGCGTCCACTGAACTGCGGTGCGATACTTGCTCGTATGCGATCGAACACCCCATTCCACCCATGTACTGGGGACTGCTGCCCCGTGGGAGGTGTTTGATGTCTTTGCGCCGGTGGGCAATGGCCCTGTTGGTGTCCACTACTTTGCCTGTCTGGGCAACGGACGCTGTGCGGCCCCTGCTGATCGTGCGGTCCGAGGGATACTTTCCACCGCACGAAATGGTGGTCGATGGCAAACTCAAGGGCCTGCATGTTGACCTGATAGAGGCCGCTGCCGCGCGGATGCACCTGCCGGTCGTTATACAAACCTATCCGTGGCTCAGAGCCATTGCCATGCTGCAGCGGGGTGACGCGGACGCGATCACGTACATGGGCAAGACCCCTGAGCGCGAGCAGTTTGGGTATTTTGAAGAGGGCAACCGTCTCTCTGTCGTCCAAAACGGTTTTTTTGTGCTCAAGGCCAATGCCGCCAAAGTGGTCTACACCGGCGACATGAATGAGTTACGCCCATACGCCATTGGGCAAATTCGGGGACGGCGGTCCTTCCAAGCCTTTGACCAAGCGACCTTTCTCAACAAGGACGAGAACGCGGGCACCGAGGAGGCATTGTTAAAAATGCTGGTTGGCGGGCGCTTTGATATTGCTATGGCGCCAGTTGCGCGCACCAAGTACATCGCCAAATTAATGGGGTTGGACGCCAATTTGGTGGCGCTCAAACCCTATGGCCCAATGGTGGATACCTATCTGGTCTTTTCCAAGGCACTGGGTCATGCCGATTTGGCTAAACGCTTTGCAGTGGCCATGGATGCGGTCAAGAAGTCACCCGAGTTCGCTAAGACTTTGCAGCGATACGGTGTGCACGCTGACGACTTTTAACCGGTGTACTGCCAAAGAGCGCGATCGACGCCGTGCTGCGTTCAGATCTATCATCCAAGGTCCGCTATCGCAACTATTTCCACTCACCACTGTGTAAATGCAGCCTAGTAACTCCCTTACGATGGTCGAAACCCCACCGCCAGCACAAGCAGCCGATCCGTTGGGCGGTTTTGATGACGCGGTTTTTGCTGCACTGTTTGCCCAAAACCCCCGGCCGCAAGTGCTGCTGGCAGGCTCACAGGGGCCCGTTGTGGCGGCCAATGCGGCGTGGTTGGCGTTGCACCGATGTAGCCTCGAATCGGTTGTGGGTCGCACGCTGCTGGATTTGGGTCTGTGGCAGGACACGGCCGGACGTTACCTCGCCACTACCGTTCGCGCGCACGACAAGAATTGGGTGCTGATGGCTGATGGGGGAGGCGGCGCGCCCGCCGTAGGTCCAGCGTCGCAATCAGGCTTGCTAACCCAGACCCAGATCGAAGACGCCAGTTTTATTCAACGCATCACCAGCCTAGTGCCTGGGAT
Source organism: Rhodoferax sp. (assembly GCA_046598245.1). Taxonomy (GTDB): domain Bacteria; phylum Pseudomonadota; class Gammaproteobacteria; order Burkholderiales; family Burkholderiaceae_C; genus Allorhodoferax. Next base: position 8,454 of record JBKJJC010000115.1, on the reverse strand, counting down.
CGTTTATGAGTTTCAGCTTTGGCCCGACGGACGCATGATTTTTCGGTTTATCAGCGAGGCAGTGAAGCAGCTTATGGGCGTGGACGCTGCTGCTGTCTACGCAGATTCCGCCAATTTTTCTGCACATGTGCATCCGCAAGACTGGAAGCCCATGTGGCGCTCCATCGCCAATTCGCAGCGTAGTATGACGGTTTGGCACAGTGAGTACCGCGCCACCGGAGCAGACGGAGTCGAGCGTTGGCTGATGGGCAATGCGATGCCGTTGGAGCAGAAAGATGGCTCTATTCTGTGGTGTGGCACCCTGGTTGACATATCGGCGCAAAAAGATGCTTTGCAGCGTTTGCAAGACAGTGAATCCCGTTTCCGCAGTTTGACGGAACTGAGCTCGGACTGGTTCTGGGAGCAAGATGCAGAGTTTCGCTTCGTGCAAATCGGTGCAAATCCCCAAACACCCACCAGCCTGGTTGCCCCCAGCTACTTGGGGACTCGCCGATGGGAGCATGTGGTCCATGGGGTCAGTACCGAGCAATGGGCAGCACACCGCGCTGCGCTCGAGGCCCACGAGGTCTTCCGCGATTTTGAAATGCTGCGCCCGCATGACGATGGCGTGATGCGCTGGTCGACCATCAGCGGAGCGCCCATTTTTGATGCCGAAGGGGTGTTCAAAGGTTACCGGGGCACCGGGCGCGACATTACCGCTCGCAAGCAGGCAGAAACCGACATCGAACGGCTGGCTTTTTTTGATGTGCTGACGGGTCTGCCCAATCGGCGTTTGCTGTTGGATCGACTCAACCGAGCGATTGCGTTGAGTGCACGTGATCGCGGTTACGGCGCACTATTGTTTATTGATTTGGACAACTTCAAAGTGCTCAACGACACCCGTGGACACCACGTAGGCGACGAGTTGCTCAAACAGGTGGCGCAGCGGCTGTTGGATTGTGTGCGGGGTGTCGACACCGTGGCCCGCTTGGGCGGTGATGAATTTGTGGTGATGCTCGAAGAGCTCAGCGAAACCGAGTCGGTCGCGGCCACCCAGTGCGACTTGGTAGGCCAGAAAATACTTCGCGCGCTCAATGCACCCTACCCGATCGAGGGGCAAGAGAGCCGCAGTTCCCCCAGCATTGGGGCCACGCTGTTCTTTGACCACCTGCAAAGTGTCGACGAGTTGTTGCAGCGCGCGGACTTGGCTATGTACCAAGCCAAATCGGCGGGGCGCAACACCCTGCGATTTTTCGACCCAGCCATGCAGGTTGCTGCAACGGCGCGCGCGTCACTAGAGATGGATTTGCATGTGGCGCTGCAGCGCTGCGAGTTCTTGTTGCATTACCAACCGGTGGTCGACCAAGACGGCGACATGACGGGCGTGGAGGCGCTTTTGCGCTGGCAGCACCCGACGCGGGGCATGGTAATGCCAGTTGAGTTTATTCCCGTCGCCGAACAGTCGGACCTGATTCTGGCGATGGGGCAATGGGTGCTGGAAACCGCCTGCGCCCAGTTGGTCGATTGGGCCCCGGCGCCGCAAACCCGAGATCTGAGCATCGCCGTGAACGTCAGCGCGCGCCAATTCCGCCAAACCGATTTTGCCAAGGATATTCTGGCGTTGTTGGGCACCAGTGGGGCCAACCCTAGGCGTCTCAAGCTGGAGTTGACCGAGAGCTTGCTACTCAGTGACGTTGAAGACGCCATCGCAAAAATGGCAGAGTTGCGGGCCGTGGGTGTGGGGTTTTCGCTGGACGACTTTGGAACCGGTTATTCGAGCCTGGCCTACCTCAAACGCTTGCCGCTGGACCAACTCAAGATCGACCGCTCATTTGTCACCGATGTGCTCACCAATCCAAACGATGCAGCCATTGCCCGTACGATTTTGAACCTGGCGCAGAGCATGGAACTCAGCGTGGTGGCCGAAGGTGTCGAGACCGCCGGGCAGCGCGATTTCTTGCTGGCCAACGGCTGCCGGGCGTTTCAGGGTTACTTCTTTGGTCGCCCGCAACCGATGGAATTGTTGAAATTAACGGCCGAATAGCTGGCACGGGCGTTGCTTGCACCAAAAACATGCAAGCCGATGCCGTCACTCTGATAACGCCGCCCCACACCGCGGCAGACCCGCTTTGGCAGCACCAACTTGGGTTATTGCTCGAATCCACGGGCGAGGGCATTTTTGGTGTGGACCTCGATGGCCACTGCATGTTCATCAACCGGGCGGGAGCCCGCATGCTGGGTTTCGAGCCGGCCGAAGTGCTGGGTGCCAACATGCACGCGCTCACCCACCACTCTCACGCTGACGGCAGTCACTATCCGGACACAGCTTGCCCGATCTTCAATGCGTTTCGCAAGGGATTGCCTTGCCGCATTGACACCGAGGTGTTCTGGCGCCGCGACCACACGGCCTTTGCTGTGGAGTATTCCAGTCACCCCATTTTGGACGGGCCGCAGGTGCGCGGAGCTGTCATCACCTTTGTCGACATCACCGAGCGCAAACGCGCGGCCGACGCACTGCACCAGGCCAATGTTGCGCTGCACTGTGCCAAGCACGAGTTAGAGCAACATGTGGCCGAGCGTACCCGCGAGCTGTCGGTGGCGCTGGGCCAGATGCGCGAGCTGGCTGCTTATTCCGAGACGGTGCGGGAGGAAGAGCGCACGCGCATCGCCCGTGAAGTGCATGACGAACTGGGCAGCCTGCTGGTGGCCCTCAAGATGGACGTGAACTGGCTGGACAAACGCTTGGGCGAGCAGCAGTCGCGTGACCTGGTTGCCGCGCAAGACATGCGCGAGCGGTTGCGCCACAAATGCCAAAACATGAGCCAGCAGATTGAGCGTGCGGTCGACAATGTGGGGCGCATCATCACCGACCTGCGCCCCAGCATCCTGGACCACCAAGGTCTGTGGGCGGCGCTGGAATGGCAGGCCCACGAGTTCGTGCAGTCGGCCGAGCTGGCGCTGGACTGGACGATGGCGGTGGACGGTGCGCCGGAGTTGCCTGAACCGGCCGCCATGGCGGTGTTTCGCATTTTTCAGGAGATGCTGTCCAACGTGGGCCGCCATGCCCGTGCGAGCCGGGTGCGCATCGCCATCCATGCCGACGCCAGTCAGCTCCGAGTACAGGTGCAGGACAACGGTTGCGGAGCAACGCCCGGTGCCTTTGCTGCTACCACGGCATATGGCGTGATGGGCATGCAAGAGCGGGCTCGCCACTTTGGTGGCTACATCGGTATTGAGAGCCAAATTGGCCACGGGGCCTCGTTCTTATTACACCTACCGCTACACAATGCATAGCACTCCGATCCGAGTATTGATTGCAGACGACCACCGCATCGTCCGTGAAGGTCTGCGCCAGATGCTAGCCGACGCCCCGGACATCCTGGTGTGTGCCGAAGCCGCCAGCGGCGAGGAAGTGATACAGGCCGTGCAGGCTTTGCAGGGTGCGCAGGGGCTCACCATCGTGCTGCTGGACATCGCCATGCCAGGCGGTGACGGTCTGGATGTGCTGCAAACCTTGCGCAAGCAATGGCCCACTCTGCCCGTGCTTATGCTGAGCACCTACCCCGAAAAGCAGTACGCGGTGCGCTGCATCAAGTTGGGTGCCGCGGGATACCTGAACAAAAGTGCCGACCCCGATGACATGGTGGCCGCCATACGCAAAGTGGCGGCGGGCGGTATATACGTGACACCCGCCACCGCCGAGGCCCTGGCCAGCGCCGTCGGTGGCGCGGGTGGTAAAACTGGCCCCGAGAGCTTGTCGCACCGCGAGCACCAGGTCTTTCGACTCCTTATTTTGGGGCGCAGCGTGGGCGAAATTGGTGCGCAGCTGCAGTTGGCCTCCAATACGGTGAGCACCTATCGGGCGCGCATCCTCGAAAAAACTGGCACCAAAAACGATGTGGAGCTGGCGCTGTATGCCGAGCGACACGCCAAAACCTCGCTATCAAACTAATTTGGCCTGATTTGGGGTTGGTTTGTAGTGCTGGCCCTACAGAGCATCGGTCAGGCTGCAACCAAGTGCAGGCTATTCGTGCCACTTAGCCAGAACAGGCGCGCACCTTGCAAGGTGTTCCCCATCTTTCACAAAGAGGTGCACCATGTCCAAACCGACAGTTCCATCCCCAGCGCAATCCAACGCCGAGCACGCCCCCTATGATGCCGACCGCCCCTTGATGCTGCGCTGCAGCTGCGGTCAGAACCACGCGCCGCATGAACACGCCGCATCCCTTGCTACGCAGGCCGAGGACATGGCCAACAACCACCTCGAAGCCAGCCTGATGAAGGCGCTATTCCCGGTGGACAGCGTGCGCCGCAACTTCTTGCGCGCGGTAGGGGCCAACACTGCGCGCGCCGCCATCGCGTCGGTGCTGCCCCTCGGTGCGCTGCAGGCCATGGCACAAGACAAGGCTCCGCTGGAGAAAACCAATCTCAAGATCGGTTTCATCCCCATTACTTGTGCCACGCCACTGATCATGGCCCACCCGCTGGGCTTTTACCAAAAACAGGGCCTGAACGTGGAGGTGGTCAAAACGGCGGGCTGGGCGCTGATACGCGACAAGATGCTCAACAAAGAGTACGACGCCACCCACTTCCTCAGCCCCATGCCACTGGCCATCTCCATGGGTGTGGGGAGCAACCAGGTGCCCATGAACGTGGCCACTATTCAGAATACCAACGGCCAGGCCATTACGCTGGCCAACAAACACAAGGACAAGCGCGACCCCAAGATGTGGAAGGGCTTCAAGTTTGCTGTGCCGTTTGAATTCAGCATGCACAATTTCTTGCTGCGTTACTACGTGGCGGAGGCTGGCCTCAACCCTGACACCGACATCCAGATTCGCGTGGTACCACCGCCTGAGATGGTGGCTAACCTTCGCGCTGGCAATATTGACGGCTACCTGGGGCCAGATCCGTTCAACCAACGCGCGGTGTACGAAGAAGTGGGCTTCTTGCACATCCTGACCAAAGACCTGTGGGACGGCCACCCCTGCTGCGCCTTTGGCACCAGCACCGAATTCATCCAGAAGAACCCCAACACCTTTGCCGCGCTGTACCGCGCCGTACTCACCGCATCGGCCATGGCGCGTGATCCCAATAACCGCGAGCTGATCTCCAAAGTCATCGCCCCGGCGCAGTACCTCAACCAGCCGGAGACAGTGATCACCCAGGTGTTGACCGGCAAGTTTGCCGACGGCCTGGGCAACATCCGAACCGTGCCCAATCGCGCCGACTTTGACCCGATACCCTGGCAGAGCATGGCAGTGTGGATGCTCACCCAGATGAAGCGCTGGGGCTACGTAAAGGGCGACGTCAATTACAAGCAGATTGCCGAAAAAGTGTTCCTACTGACGGATGCCAAGAAGCACATGAAGCAGCTGGACCAGAAGGTACCTGATGGCGCATACCCCAAGTTCATCATCATGGGTAAGGTGTTTGACCCGGCCAAGCCGGAGGACTACGTCAAGAGTTTTGCCATTAGCAAGTTGGGCTAACCATGCCTAAAACTCTCAACTTCAAGGCGGCGCTGGTGTCCCTGCTGCTGCTGCTGACTTTCATTGGCATCTGGTACGTGGCCACCGTGCCGCCTGCGGGCGGCGTTGTGGCCAGCATGACGGCCGAGCAGATCGAATACCAGAAGATGCTGGGCAAAGATCCGGGTGCGGCCAAGACGGGTGGCTTTCCCACGCCCGCTCAGATGGGTGCCACGGTGTGGAAGCATCTGTCCAACCCCGTGTACGACAACGGCCCCAATGACAAGGGTATTTTGATTCAGCTGGGCTATTCGCTGGGCCGCGTGGCCATGGGCTTTCTGTTGGCCTGTCTGGTGGCGGTGCCGCTGGGTTTTGTGATTGGCATGAGCCCGCTGCTGAACAAAGCATTAGACCCTTTTATACAGGTGCTCAAGCCCATTAGCCCACTGGCCTGGATGCCGCTGGCGCTCTACACCATCAAGGACTCGTCGGTGTCGGGCGTGTTCGTGATCTTCATTTGCTCCATCTGGCCGATGTTGATCAATACAGCCTTCGGCGTGGCCTCGGTGCGGCGCGACTGGTTGAACGTGGCCCTGACGCTGGAAGTCAGCCCGGTACGCAAGGCCTTCCTGGTCATCCTGCCCGCCGCCGCACCGACCATCCTCACGGGCATGCGCATCAGCATGAGCATCGCCTGGCTGGTGATTGTGGCGGCCGAGATGCTGGTGGGTGGCACGGGCATTGGCTACTTTGTGTGGAACGAGTGGAACAACCTGTCGCTTACCAACGTCATTTTCGCCATTGGGGTGATTGGGGTCGTGGGCATGCTGCTGGACATGGTCTTTGGCCGCCTGCAAAAGTGGGTGACCTATGTGGAGTGATGTCCCAACCCGTTCACTGGAAACCCGTGTGGCGTCTGCCATACCTGCTAAGGACAACGCGATGCAAGGCTTTCTCAAGATCGAAGGCCTCTCACGGTCTTTCAACCCAGCCAAACCGGTGTTTGCCGACGTGAGCTTCAGCCTGGATCGGGGTGAATTCGTTTGCATCATTGGTCACTCGGGCTGCGGCAAGACCACCATTCTCAACGTGCTTGCGGGGCTCGACACAGCCACTAGCGGTCTTGTGTTCATGGACGGGCGCGAAGTGGCCGGGCCCAGCCTGGAGCGCGGTGTGGTGTTTCAGGGCCACGCCCTCATGCCGTGGCTCACCGTGCGCAAGAACATTGCGTTTGCGGTCGACTCGCGTTGGCCCGATTGGAGTCGCGCGCAAGTCAACGCGCAAGTAGAGAAGTTCGTGGCCATGGTGGGCTTGAGCCCTGCCATTGACAAAAAGCCGTCGCAGCTGTCGGGAGGTATGAAGCAACGCGTGGGCATTGCCCGGGCTTTTGCCATCCAGCCCAAGATGCTGTTGCTGGACGAACCCTTTGGGGCACTGGACGCACTAACGCGCGGCACCATTCAGGATGAACTGATGGGCATCGTGCGCGAGACTGGTCAGACGGTGTTCATGATCACCCACGACGTAGACGAGGCCATTTTGCTGGCAGACCGCATCCTGCTCATGAGCAATGGCTCTGAGGGGCCAGGCGGTTACGTTCCGGGTGGCATGGCCGAGACCGTCGTCAACCCCTTGCCGCGAAGCCGTAACCGCGCCGGGCTTCACCATCTGCCGGGCTATTACGAACTGCGCAACCACATCGTCGACTTTCTCGTCACCCGCGCTAAGGCGGGCGGCGACCACTGATTTTTCTTTCTCTTTTTCGTGCTTCCTCACCCAAATCCATTCAACACATCGGAGCCCCCATGAACCGCAATGACATCACTGAAAAAATTATCACTGCCAAGGTATCCAAAGGCATTACCTGGGAATCGGTGGCCCAGAAGGTCGGACTCTCCAAGGAGTGGACCACCGCTGCCTGCCTGGGCCAGATGACACTGGACGATACGCAGGCCAAAGTTGTGGGCGAAATATTTGGCCTCACGGGCGAAGAGCAGAAGTGGCTGCAGGTCGTGCCCTACAAGGGCTCGCTGCCCACGCCTGTGCCAACCGACCCGCTGATCTACCGCTGGTACGAAATTGTGAGCGTGTACGGCACCACCATCAAAGAGCTGATTCACGAAGAGTTTGGCGACGGCATCATGAGTGCGATTGACTTCAGCATGGACATCGTGCGCCAGCCGGACGCCAAGGGCGATCGGGTAAACGTTGTACTGTCGGGAAAGTTTTTGCCTTACAAACAATATTGAAGCTCCAGGGGTGTGCGGTTCAAGCAGCCGCGCATTCAGAGCATTACCATGAAGGTACCGGTTGTGCAGGCGCAGGACGGCAGCGAGGCCTTCGCCATGACCGCTCCTGTAATTCAATCAGACGTGCCTGGTCAGTCAGCACGGCGGAGCTAAACACGTGTTTGGCGACCCACACATTGCGCCCGGCAGGTCCACCGGCGTTGGCGTGCTACAACCCACTGTGGACGCCGTGGTTCATGCGCCGCAATGAGGTGGTCCTTGCGGGTGCCCCCTGATAACGTTCGCTACAGCGAACAATTCCGAGAAGACCCATGACCAAGTATTTAAGCATCTACACAGCCACTGCACTCGTGATGGTCTTGATCGACCTATTGTGGTTGGGTGTCGTGGCAAAGCCACTCTACCAACGCGGCATTGGCCACCTGATGACCGAAGAGCCCGTTTTGTGGGCTGCTGCGCTGTTTTACCTGCTCTATCCGGTGGGATTGGTGGTGTTTGCTGTGCTGCCCAACGCGGTGAATGGGGTGTTCAGCTCTGGCTGGCTCGGGTCGTTGGTTGCGGGCGCGCTGTTTGGCTTTGTCGCTTATGCAACCTATGACCTGACCAACTTGGCGACGCTCAGAGGCTGGCCACTGTGGTTAAGGCAATGCTGAAGAAGTCTCTGTTTTCCGGTGCGCCGCTCTGCCCTATTCCGCATGGTGGCATTTGATCGAATTTCGAAACATTTCGAACAACAATTTGCCCCCGCTGGGCCT
>JBKJJC010000366.1:0-28976 GCA_046598245.1 Rhodoferax sp. | reverse complement strand
GGCAAGGTGCTGGGGGGGTCTAGTTCTGTCAACGCCATGGTTTACATCCGTGGCGTTGTCAGAACTAGACCCCCCCAGCACCTTGCCTCTGGGCTGGTAGCCCCGTCGGCCATTCAGACCGGGCTGCACCGTGGTCTCAAATTTCCAGTTGGCACCCGCTGTTTTGGCCAACAGTGCCAGACCGGCCGGGCACTGGATCAATGCACTTTGGTCGCTGAGCCCGGCCTCTAGCAGCGCAACGGTGACGCCCAGGTTTTCGGTCAAACGTGCAGCCAGCACACAACCGGCCGATCCGCCGCCAACGATGATGTAGTCAAACATGCTTTCTGCCATGGGTTGCTCACTCTCGCTGCTTTTGAAGTGGTGCTTTGCACGATAACGGAGCCCTTGGAAGCTGGCTAGCCCCATTTACCCGAGTAGGGTTTTTCATTTTTAATTGCACACAATTTAATTGTTAGCTAAAATTAAAGCTATGTCCGCCAAAAAGCCCACTGCACACTCTGCAGCCAACCCTACACAACTGTTGGACAACCAGCTGTGTTTTGCGCTGTATTCGGCATCGTTGGCCATGACCAAGCTGTACAAACCCCTGCTGGAAAGCCTGGGGCTCACCTACCCGCAATACCTGGTGATGCTGGTGCTGTGGGAGGGCGATGGCCCCAGCGTCTCCAGCCTAGGCGAGCGTCTGAATCTAGATTCCGGCACACTCACCCCGTTGCTCAAACGCATGGAGACCGCTGGCTGGCTGGTGCGTCAGCGCTCCAGCGAAGACGAGCGACGCGTACACGTGTGGCTTAGCGCCACAGGTCGACACTTGCAAGCGCAGTCTGCACATATTCCCGACTGCATCCTGACCCACAGTGGCTTGGCACTCGGCGAACTGGTCACCCTCAAAGGTCAGATTCAGCGCCTGCGCGATGCCCTACCCCAATTACCCAACCGCTCCAAGCCGGAGCAACAACCCTAGAAAGTAGCACCACCATGGCAACCAAAATCGAAAAAGTCATTTACCAAGCCCACGCAAAATCCACCGGTGGACGTGATGGCACCACCCGCACATCAGACGGCCTGTTGGACCTGAAACTCGCCGTACCAAAAGAAATGGGCGGTCCCGGCAATGGCGTCAACCCCGAGCAGTTGTTTGCCGCAGGCTACAGCGCCTGCTTCATCGGCGCCATGAAGTTTGTGGCTGGCACACAGAAGATTGCGCTCCCTGCGGACACCAGCATCGACGCCACCGTCGGCATCGGCCAGATCCCCGCCGGTTTTGGTATCGAAGTGCAATTGGTCGTCAGCATCCCCGGCATGGAGCGCGAAGCCGCCCAGGCCCTGGTGGACAAGGCCCACGCCGTGTGCCCCTACTCCAACGCGACCCGCGGCAATATTGAAGTGTCTATCACGGTCGTCTAAAGCCCATGCCCCAGTTCCGGGCCACTGCAGCCGTTTACAGGCTGGTGGCGCCCGGTGCCCTGGGGATTGCGCTGCCCAGGCGTTGGGCCGCCTTTGACAGCGACTGGTCCATAGCATCCGTCATGCTGGCAGAAAGTTCGGTGCCAGATTTGGACAACAAGAACTGGACGTACTGCTCCAGCACCTTGTCACTGGCCGGCAGGTAGGTCAGCGCAGACATGGACAGCGCCACACCCCGATTGGATGCCACCATCTGTGGCCGCTTGGCTTCAAACACCTTACGCACATCGGCAGTTGAACGTTTGGTTGGATAGGGCATGGCATGGGCCAGGCCCTGCAATATGCCAACCGTAATGTTGATTTCCATCGTCGCCATGGCCTCCGCAGCACGCGAGGCCTTCACGGTCTGGCTCAACAGGGATTGGCGTTTGGCAGACGCCTTAGCCAGCGCTTGGTTGCCTTCGGTCATGACGCGGTGCATATCCTCGAAGCTGGAGGAAAACGCCTCTTCCATCGCGGTAATCTGACGCCCGGCTGGGCTGTCATACCACTTGAAAGCGTCCGCACTTTGGGCCACGGTGGTGTCGCGGGCCAAGACCTCTAGAACACTGTCCCTCAACCGTGACGCGGCAAAGGCGTCCTCGGCGATGTGCTCCAGCCGCGTCAACTCATCTGGCGGCAAGCTGCCTGCCTGCGAAGCTTGCGTGATGCCGGCCTTGACCTGGGTCGCCACATCGCCCAATTGCGACCAGATACCCGATTTGCGCATCAACGCCTCTGCGGTCACCACCGGCACTTCGGCCACGGCCAGGCCGCACACGCCCAGCAGCAAGACAGAGGCCAAACCATGGCGTAGTTTCAATGTCATCGTCATGGATGCTCCGATAGAAAGAGGAAAAAATAGGGTGACTCAGTGCAGGCCACTCAGGCACCACTGGCAGGTGTGTCAGTCACAAGTGGCTTGAACATATTGATGTTCGTTGGCAAATAGCCCAACTTTTGGTACAGCGCCTGTGCGCCGGTGTTCTGGCCAAACACATGCAGCGCAATACCCGACAGGCCGCGCTTTTGCGCTTGCGCCGCGAACCACAGCATGCCGATCTGCTCGGAGGTTGCACCATCGCGCACCGTAAACAAAAAATTATCTGGTGTGGACAGCCCCTGTGGCAGCGACTCCGCGTACGCGTTGCGAGACAGCTCCAGCGATTGCGTCTCCTCCCATTGGCCACACTTGACCTTGTCATGCGCAAAGTCTGGAATGGCGACCTCCAGGTAGGCCGCGAATTCTGCTTCGGTCATGGGAGACAAGAGGGTCATGAGGTGGTACGTCGGCGGCCAAGCGGCTGTGGATAGGCGCAATCATAGGTCCGACAATAGCCGGCAAAAGACAGGGGACAGGCCCAAGCCTAAAGCCAGTGGGACTGCGGCAACAAGGTGATCGGATGCATCAGCCCGCTACGGTCGACTGGGTGGCGAGCAAGGGGTGTGGCATGGTCTTGTCGCCATAGGTCCGCATGACTTGGGAGATCACCACCTGGTAGCCGCTGAGCCATTCGCTATACCGCTTCTTGGCCTCCAGGTGCTTGGGGTGCGAGATCAATTGTTTCAAGCCGATCTCGGAACTCCAGTAGTACATGTTGGAAATGCGGCCGGTCTTGGGGTCTTCCCAGGCTTCCTCGCCCAGGTAGCCCTCGGTTTCCTTGGCCGCAGCGGCGATCAGCGCATCCAGGCGGTGGAAGTCTTCGTCGAACTGCTTGGTGTCGAAAATAAAATTTGCACAAAACATGCCTGTAGCCCCCGTTAAATATAATTTCATTGCTATGAATAAAATAGCGATTAGCAACCCGATGTGTTGCCAGTGGGGCTGCATTGTGCCTGTTGTCTCGGGGCTCGCAATAGGTACTGCCGGGAATATTGGCACGCTTGGCCCCACCGAAAACGCAGAGCCAATGTCCAACGGTCGATTCATTCCCCAGATTCTGCAGTCCATCCCTTGGCGCTAGCGGCCCACGCAACCTGGCCGTATTCTCACCCCCATAGCACGCAATCACCATTTTTGCGCGACCCAACAACCCGCGACAGGCAACACCATGTTCAAAGCAATCGGCAATCTGATCCACAAAACCCCCTGGTGGGCATTGATACTTGGCGGTATATCTACCCTTGTCCTGTTGGTTCTGTTCACTCTGCCGGTGCAGGTGATACGGCTGGTCGACAGTGGCGAAACCCCGGCCGAGCGCCAAGCCATCCAGGGCGAGATAGGCTTTACCGTAGGGAGCAAGGCACTTAATCTGGCCCAAGGCGTCGTTAGCACCATCAAGGAGCGCACCAACGATCCCGAGCGTCTGCGCGAACTGGAACGCGCTTTGTCCGAAATTGAGCGTGCCCGAAGCGAACTGGCGCGGGAGCGAGGCGGCGTCGGGGATGCGGTGGCAGACCGTGCCCGCGATGCTGCGGAAGCCGCAATGGAGGCCGCAACCAATGCGGCACAAGACGCACTAGAAGCGGCGATGGAAGCCCGCCAAGCGATTGAAGAGACCAAACGCGACGCCTTGGAGCGCTTGCGCGCCACGGGCGTGGATGTGACCGGCGCAACACGCTCATTCGACCAGCTATTGGCTTCGGCACGCGAGAACGAAAGCTCCGCCCGCGAGTCCTTGGCCGCCATGCGCGCCCTGCCCCGTGACGCCGGCCCGGGCGCCGATCGACCCAGAGCAGACACACGCCCCGCCCTGGAACTGTCGTCCGAAGTCAAAGAAACCATCCGCGCCAAGGTCACGGGCGACATGTGGCGCGTGGTCGTCGGTTCGGCGCTGTTCCTGTTGTTCATCCCGCTGTTCCTGATGGTGACCATCGCCAAATTTTTCATCTCGCGATCTCGCAACGCGCTGGCCCTGGCTGAGCGCAAGACCCGCGAGGCCGAATTGAGCGACGTCAGCCGCCAGGTGACCGAGGCGCGGCTACAGACGCTTCAGGCACAGGTCGAGCCGCACTTTTTGTACAACACGCTGGCCAATGTGCAGGCCCTGAACGAGGTGGACCCGCCCGCCGCCAACCTGATGGTGGGCCACCTGATCCAGTACCTGCGCTCCAGCTTGCCCAAGATGCGCGAGAGCACGTCCACCGTCGGCCAGGAGCTGGAGCTGGTACGCGCCTACCTCAACATTTTGCAGATGCGAATGGGTGGACGGCTTGAATTTGCGATCACCGCACCCGACGATCTACTGGCCTACGCCTTCCCACCCATGATGCTGCCCTCACTGGTAGAAAACGCTATCAAGCACGGTCTGGAGCCGCAACGCGAAGGCGGCCGTATCGATATCGTGGCCGAACGCGTGCAAGTGGGTGTGGGCCAGTGCCTGCGGCTGTCCGTCAGGGACACCGGGCGGGGCTTGTCCGGCGTCAGCCCGCAAGCCGGCGGTGGTGTGGGCCTGTCCAACCTGCGGGAGCGGCTGGCCGCGCTGTACGGCAGCAAAGGGCGATTCTGGATAACATCCAATGAACCCAAAGGCGTGATCGCCACGATCGAAGTGCCACTGCAGTCGGCCACCGCTTTTCAGGCGTCCCAACCCGAGGCAATGTACGGCATGCCAACGTCAGCAACCATCACCACACGGACGAACACCATTGCGCCAACGGCACCTGACAACCGCTGGGGCCGCGTGTGGAACGCCACCAACAAGACCCACAGTCTGTGGGCCCTCCTGCTGGGCCGAACCTTTGTAGCCCTGATGGTGGTGTTGGCAGGTGTGTTGTTGGCCGGGTTTGTGGCGTTGTTGACGGGATGGTTGCCGGTACAAGTGGGTGAGGTACAACTGGACGGCATCGAGAGCCTCGCCATTGGCTCCGTGGGTTTGTTGGTTGGTTTTGGCGCCATGGCGCTGGCAGTTGCCATGGTGCTGGCCGTGGTCTACGGCTTGGGTTTCCTGTTTGCAGCGCTGGTGATTTTTATTCCAGCGGTGATACTGATAGGCCTTTTCCCCGTCCTGGCACCCTTCATACTGATGGGGTTGGGCCTGTGGTGGCTGCTTACGCGGCGCAACCACAGCAACACCTGAGTGCAGCCACAATCCCCCTAACAACGACCATGCAACCGATCACCGCCATCATTGCCGAAGACGAACCCATTTTGCGGGCCCAGCTCAAAGCCAAATTGGCCCGCATGTGGCCAGAACTCACCATCGTGGCCGACGTGGGTGATGGCGAAGCCGCGCTAGAGGCGATAGACGAACACCGCCCGCAACTGGCGTTTCTGGACATCCAGATGCCAGAGATGACCGGTGTGGAAGTGGCCCGAAGCCTGGCCGCCAACCGCGACCTGCGCTGCCATGTTGTGTTTGTCACCGCCTTCGACCAGTATGCGGTAGAGGCCTTCGACGCCAATGCGGTGGACTACGTGCTCAAGCCCTACACGGATGAGCGCCTGCAGGCCGCGGTGAACCGACTACAGGAGCGCCTGGCCCTACAGCCCGCACCCGCGCAAAACCTAGACGCGTTAGTGGCCCAGTTGTCGGCCCAGCTCAAACCCAGCCCGCAGCGCCTGAACTGGATCAAAGCCTCGATTGGCAGCCAGTTGCGCCTGATCCCGGTGGACGATGTTCTGTTCTTTCAGTCGGACGAAAAGTACACGCTGGTGGCCACTCAGGAACTGGACGCCCTGATACGCACCCCGATACGCGACATTCTGGACGGACTGGACGGCGAAGTCTTCTGGCAGATCCACCGTTCGGTCATCGTCAACGCCCGGGCCATTGAATCCGTGTCGCGCGACTTCCGGGGCCAGGCCACCGTAAAAGTCAAAGGCCGCCCTGAAAACCTGGCGGTGAGCCGCCCCTTCTCGCATTTGTTCAAGCAGATGTAGTGCAAAACCCACCGCCGTGCGTGGCTGTGGCTCTGTTCCCGATGCGACCAATCCGGCTTGTTGTGTCCGCGGCTTTGCATTAAGGTGCAAGCATGAACACCTCTGATACCCCCACTGTTACTGAATTGTTGGTCCGCAAGGACCAGCTGGGCACCACCACGGTGCGCAACACCGCCACCACCCCATTGGCCGATGGCCAGGTGCGGGTGGGCATTGCCCACTTTGCGCTAACCTCCAACAACATTACTTATGCCGCCATGGGTGACGCCATGCAGTATTGGCAGTTTTTCCCAGTTGAGGCTGATACCGATGGCGTGCCTTGGGGTCGTATTCCGGTCTGGGGCTTTGGCACGGTGCTGGCATCAACCCATCCAGACGTTGCGGTGGGTGAGCGCCTCTACGGCTACTTCCCCATGTCCAGTTCGGTAGACCTGATCCCCGGCAAGGTATCCGCCCTGTCGTTTATGGACACCGCCCCCCACCGCGCGCAGTTGCACGCCGTTTACAACCAGTACACCCGCTGTGCCACCGACCCGTTTTACACGGCAGACACCGAGAGCGTGCAGGCGCTGCTGCGCCCACTGTTCATCACCTCGTGGCTGATTGACGACTTTTTGGCCGACAACGATTTTTTTGGTACCACAGCTGACCCCGCGAAGCCCGCGCTGATGCTGTTGTCCAGCGCCTCCAGCAAAACGGCCTACGGCACGGCCTTTCAATTGGCGCAGCGCGCGGGGGTCCAGGTGGTGGGACTCACCTCGCCGGGCAACGTGGGCTTTTGCGAGAGTCTGGGTTGTTACCACCGGGTGCTGACCTATGACCAGCTGGACCAGATTGCGCCAGATGCGCCCAGTATTTATGTGGACTTTGCCGGCAACGCCGCCTTTCGCTTGGCGCTGCACACCCACTGCAAAGGCCTCAAGTACAGCAGCTCAATCGGTGCCACCCATGTATCCGATATGGGCGGCGCCAAAGACCTGCCCGGCCCCAAGGCCACGCTGTTTTTTGCACCCGCGCAGATCAAGAAGCGCAGCATCGATTGGGGTCCGCAGGGCCTGGGCCAGCGTCTGGTGCAATCTTGGCAGGCCTTTGTAGCGCAAGCCCTACAGCCCGCACACCCCTGGCTGCGGGTGGAGCAGCACCATGGCCCGGCGGCCGTGCAGGCCGCCTACCAGCAGGTGCTGGGCGGCAAGGGCGATCCGCGGCTGGGCCACATGCTGTCGCTTGCTACGCAAACCTAACACCCGTTGCGTCAGGCATGATTGCGCGTGTGCTCTTACCCTTGAGAGCTCCCGCCAACAGGAAACTCCGTGCGCATCGCCCTACTATCTGACGTACATGCCAACATCCAGGCGCTAGAGGCCTGCCTGGCCCACGCCCGCAGCCAACAGGCAGAACGCTTTGTGTTCCTGGGCGACATGGTGGGTTATGGCGCAGACCCCGGCGCGGTGGTGGACCGCATCATGCAGCTCACCGAAGAAGGTGCGCTCGCCATAAAAGGTAACCACGATGCCATGGCGGTCACGCCACCCACCGAAGTAAGAACGGTGGGCGACAGCACCGCCAACTGGACCCACCACCACCTGTTGCCTGACCAGCGCGACTGGATCAGCCGCCTCCCCCTGACTGTGCAGCACGAGAGCGCACTCTTTGTGCATGCCAGCGCCAACGAGCCGCATTTGTGGCGCTACGTGTACGACGCGCGCGCCGCCCGGGACAGCCTGGAAGGTGCCGCCGCCTGGCCCGGCGTGCAATACGTATTTGGTGGGCACGTGCACCTGCAAACCCTGTATTTCCAAGGAGCGGGGGGCGCCCTGATGCCTTTTGTGCCGCAGCCGGGTGTTGCCATTCCCGTACCCAACCACCGAAAATGGCTGGCCACCGTCGGGTCGGCCGGACAGCCACGCGACGGCAACACCCTTGCCATGTACAGCCTGTTCGACTTGGGGCGTGCACAGCTCACGTTCCACCGAGTTCTCTATGACCACTTTGCTGCCGCAGAGGCGATTCGCAAGGTCGGTTTGCACGAGTTTTTTGCGGACCGCCTGGAGCGAGGCCGATGAAACTGCTGGAGCCCGGCAGCGTGGTGGATGGCTTCGCCATTGGCGAATGTATCCACTCCGGTGGCATGGCCCACATTTACCGTGTGCACTATGCCGATGGTCAAGCCGACCCCGGTTTTGAAATGGCCATGAAGGTGCCGCGCATGACGGCAGGCGATGGCGCTGAAAACATCGTCAGCTTCGAGATCGAATGCCAGATCCTGCAGGTGCTGCAGGGCAAGCACGTGCCACGTTTTGTGGCCGCGGGCGATCTGGAACGTCTGCCCTATCTGGTGATGGAATACGTCAGTGGTCGCACGCTGGAGCAGCAGATGGCGGTGGACCCCACCCCCGATGTGAAGCACATCGCCAAACTTGGCAATGCCATGGCGCTTGCAGCGCATTCCTTGCACCTGCAAAACACCGTACACCTGGACCTCAAACCCGCCAACGTGCTGTACCGCGACGACGGCAGCGCCGTTTTGCTCGACTTTGGCCTGTCCTGCCACGCGCACTACCCCGACCTGTTGGCCGAGCAGTTGCGCAAGGCCGTGGGCTCACCTGCGTGGATGGCGCCCGAGCAGGTGGTGGGCGTGCGGGGCGACCCCCGTAGCGACATCTTTGCCATCGGTGTCATGCTGTACCAGCTGTGCACCGGAGAGCTACCCTTTGGCGAGCCGCAAACCGCCGGTGGGCTGCGCCAGCGCCTGTGGGTAGACCCAGTGCCACCGCGTAAGACCCGGACCATGCTGCCCGAGTGGCTGCAAGAGGTGGTGCTGCGGTGCCTGGAGCCAGAGGCCGCGCGGCGCTATCCGTCAGCGGCACACCTGGCGTTTGACTTATCCCACCCAACGCAGGTGGCGGTTACCGCACGCGGCCGCAACACCCGTGGCACCGGGTTCGGCACCCACCTCAAGCGCTGGCTCAAGGCTACGGGCATGCATTACAAGCCCAGCCCGCTGCCCGCGCAGCAGGTAGAAGAAGTGCCCATCGTCATGGTCGCCGTGCCGCACCAGGACGTGACCGATGCCACGTTGTATTCGCTGCGCCTGGCCGTGGCACGGGCCTTGGGTACCCTCCCTGGCGCTCGCCTAGCATGCGTCACGGTTGTGTCCTCCGGGTTGACCAACACCACCCAAAACGACGGCAGTGAAACCCAGATGCAGCGCCACCACATCAACCGCCTGCGTCGGTGGGCGCAGCCGCTGGACCATCCGGGTCACCAGACCTCCTGCCATGTGCTCGAATCGGGTGATGTGGCGCAGACCTTGCTGCAATATGCCCGGGGCAACCACGTCAGCATCATCGTCATGGGCGCGGCCACGCATGGCTTGAAGACCCAACGCTTCATTGCCACCGTGCCCATCAAGGTAGCGATGGACGCCCCCTGCACTGTGGTTCTGGTCAAGCAGACGTTACCGTTTGAACTGCTGGGCCAGAACACCCCGGGCAAGACGGACACCAGCGCGGGCTACTCCGATGCGGGTTCTGACGGTGCGACGCAGTATGGGGATGATCGGGGGCCGCTGGGCTAACCGCACCGGATCCAGTCAAACCTTGCGACAATGCCTCTTCCATATTTGAGAAGAGAAGGGATTCCCCATGCGAGGTAATGTTGCAGCCATCACGCTGGTTCTGTTCGGCGTATTTTTTCTGCTCAAGAACCTGGGGCTGATCAACTTCAGCCTGGCCGAGTTGTTCTCGACCTGGTGGCCCGTGATCCTGATCGCCGTGGGTTTGTCCATGTTCTTGATGCCCCGCGATGGCAAAAAGGACTGAATGCGCCATCCCTTTGAGACGCTAACGCCCGACGTGGTGCTGGACGCGCTGGACAGCGTGGGCCTGCGCGGCGACGGCCGGCTGACCGCTCTGTCGTCCTACGAGAACCGCGTCTACCAGGTGCAATTAGAAGACGGCAGCGCCGTGGTGGCCAAGTTTTACCGCCCCGAACGCTGGACCACCGAGCAAATTCAAGAAGAGCATGACTTTGCCGCAGAGCTGATGGCGGCCGAGATACCGGCCATCGGCCCGCTCAAATTGATGGGTGAAACCCTGCACCAGTTTGGCGGCTTTGCCTTCAGCGTCAGCCCCCGCCGTGGCGGGCGACCGCCCGAACTGGACGACGGTGAGGTGCTGGAGTGGATCGGCCGCTTTCTGGCCCGCATCCACACTGTGGGCGCGGCCAAGCCTTTTGCCAGCCGCCCGCGGCTAGACGTGCAAAGCTTCGGCGTGGAGCCCATGCATTGGCTGCTGGAGCACGACAAGGTGCCGCTAGACGTACAGTCGGCCTGGGCCAAGGTGTGCCAGAGTGCTATTGATATGGTAGCTACTCATTCAGTATTAACGGGGGCTACAGGCCAAAAGTACTTAGAAGAGTCTGGCATTGCCCTGCTGCGCCTGCACGGCGACTGCCACCCCGGCAATATCTTGTGGACGCCCACCAGTGCGGCGCTGACCGCCGGGCCCGGCCCCCATTTTGTCGACCTGGACGACGCCCGCACCGGCCCCGCCGTGCAAGACCTGTGGATGCTGCTCAGCGGCGACCGCAGCCAGCGCACCCGCCAACTGGGCGCATTGGTCGATGGCTATGAGCAATTCCGCGACTTTAACCGCGCCGAGCTGGCACTGATCGAACCCCTGCGCACGCTGCGCCTGATCCACTACAGCGCCTGGCTGGCTCGGCGCTGGGACGACCCCACCTTCCCCGTCAACTTTCCGTGGTTTGGCTCCAGCGACTACTGGCAGGGCCAGGTGCAAATGCTGGAGGAGCAACTGGAGGCGATGCAGGAGGAGCCGTTGGTGGTGTGATGGTCGTCGTATAAGTCCTCTGCTTCACGACGCCCAGTCTGAATTCAATTACGCTAAAATCCCCAAATTAGGGATAAGTACCCCCAGATAAGGGATTGAATGAGCGCAGCAGATTTTCTATTCACGCCGAGCATGCAAAGGGTGCTGGGCGTTGCGTTCGCAAATCCTTCGCACAGTTTTACGCTCAACGAGCTGTTGGCCCACGCAGTTGGCGGCAACGGGGGCGGCCAACGGCAAATTGAGCGCTTGTTAGCGGCAGGTGTCTTGCAGGAGGGGCCTCGACGCGCACGGCAGCGCTGCATCAAGGTCAACACCCAGTTTTTTCTTTACCCAGAACTGCGCGCCATTGTTGATAAATCGTTTGGACTGGCAGAGCCTTTGCGTGCGGTGCTGGCTCCCTTCCAAGCCCAAATCGACGAGGCCTTTGTCTTCGGCTCGGTGGCCAAAGGAACAGACACCCACACCAGTGACATCGACCTGATCGTGGTGGGCGGTGCGCCGCTGATGGAGGTGAGTGCCGCAATTTTGGAAGTAGAAAAGTCCCTTGGTAGACCGGTACATTTGAACCTGTACGGCGCAGCGGAGTGGGCAAAACTCCGGCATACCGACCCAGTTCTGGCCCAAATTTCCGAAGCATCACACATAAAGATTCTTCCCCATGCAACGCCCCGCTGAATACCAAAACCTGATCAAGACCGGCGCCTTAGAAGAAGTGTCGCGAACACCTGGTGCCTTGGCGCAGTACCTTGCCAACGCTCAAAACTACCTGACCGGAGCGAATCAAATCGATGCCACGTTGTCAATGCAACGGTTCACGTCGGCATACGAAGGTTACTTTCAGTTGGTGCAAGCGGTGCAGGAGTTCTATGGTGTGCGCGCCAAGGCAGCTGGGCGCAATCTGGTGATTCAGCGTGTAAGCAGTGACCTGAATATGACACCACCTGAGATGGCACTCATCATCAAGGCACATACCCGCAGAAACGAGACAACTTACCACTCGCCATTCCCACCGGTTTCAAAAGCTGAGGCGGACGCGCTGGTGGGCATCTTGGAGAAGTACATTCCCAAAGCATACAAACTCTGCGGGTTACCCTTTATCGCGCAATGATCAACCGTCAGAAGTGTGGACCGTGATCGCCCGTTAAAATACGCTTCCAGGCCCGCTGCTCCGCGGGCCTTGCACCTTCTGTGTTTCGGAGCCATGTAGAGGACTACCATGTACAAAAACCTCGTATCCCCACACCGTGTTGGGGTGCACAGCCATGCGGGGCGTACCCCATGAGCTACCAGGTCAAAGAGATTTTCTACACACTGCAGGGCGAAGGCTCCAATGCCGGTCGCCCGGCGGTTTTTTGCCGCTTTGCCGGTTGCAATTTGTGGTCCGGCCGCGAGCAGGACCGCGCGACCGCCGTCTGCAAATTCTGCGACACCGATTTCGTCGGTACCGACGGCACGCTGGGCGGCAAGTTCACCACGGCGCAAGCTTTGGCCGAGCGCATTGCTGCGCAGTGGCCCAGCGGCGACACTGCGCACCGCTTCGTGGTGATGACCGGTGGCGAGCCGCTTTTACAGGTCGACACCGAACTGATTGATGCGCTGCATGCCCTAGGCTTCCACATCGCGGTGGAGACCAATGGCACGATCGCAGCACCCGCTGGCATCGACTGGATTTGCGTCAGCCCCAAGGCCGGCTCCACCTGGGTGCAGCGCAAGGGACACGAGCTGAAGCTGGTGTGGCCGCAGCCCGGCATCACGCTGGACGAATGCGAGGCGGCGGACTTTAGCCACCGCTACCTGCAACCCATGGACAACCCGCAGCGCAGCAATAACACCGAGGTCTGCATTGCGCAGTGCCTGCAGCGCCCGGCCTGGCGCCTGTCTTTGCAAACCCACAAGATCACGGGCATACGATGAGCTACGCACCCACTCGCTGCGAAATCAGCCAAAAGTTTTACTTCGACGCCGCCCACACGCTGCGCCGAGAGATCGAGGCCGAAGGCAGCCGCCGCATCCACGGCCACACGTACCATGCCGAAGTGACATTGACCGGCGAAGTCGACACCAAGACCGGCATGGTGGTGGACCTGGGACTGGTGCGCGCCGCCATTGACCAACTGCGTCCGCGCCTGGACCACCATCTGTTGGACGAGGTAGACGGCCTGGGTCCGGCCACGCTGGAGAACTTAGCCGCCTTTATCTGGCGCGCAGTTGCGGACGAACTTCCGGGTCTGGTGCAGGTGCGCGTGTGGCGAGATGGCGTGGGCGATAGCTGCACGTTGCGGTAAACATTGCTTGCAAAGGCAAGCGAAATTTGCATTCCACCACCCGGCTACCTACAGTTACCACCCCTACCATCTGCTGTGAAGGAGCGGTCCATGTCTGGTTATCCCACAATCGAACACGAAGGATTTTGCGCATCCGTAATCACCAAGAAAGAGGCAACCGGACGGTGGATGTGTTGGGTGACCTACACGCGCGGCAGTGACACCTCCGCATTGGCGTCAAACGACGCGGTGCAGCATCGCATACCCAACGACTTCCCCAACGAAGAAACGGCGGTGCTCGCCGGGTATGCACAGGCGCGGGAGCTTATTTCCAGAGAATTGGTCAAGCAATAGTCGCTTTTATCCTGGCGGGCCACTACAAATGAACCCCCGTTCGGATGGGGAATCAGGGTAAACACCAGGTCCGTCAACCGAATCTATAGGACCGTCGTTAAGGTGCCACCTTCCGATTTTCGGTAGGCATTTAGTTAGTCAATCGTTTCAACATCTTGGAGATAACCCATGAACAAGTTACTTTCGTCGTTAGTGGCAGTGGTATTTGCATGTGCATCCGTTGGTTCGTTCGCAGGGGCCCATGGCGGCGCCATGAGCGACAAGGAAAAGGCAGAAAAGATGGAAGCCTGCAAGAAGATGGACGCTAAGGCTGACGACAAGATGAAAGCAGAATGCAAGAAGATGATGGAAGCACCGAAGAAATAAGCGCTTCCCTCACCGGAATCCAAGGCGGGCCACAGGCCCGCTTTTTCTTTGGCCAAGCGATTCAGACTTGGCGACAATTGGGGTACGTCGCAGCAACTATTCCCGCACCCCCATGCCAACCGATTCACTCTTGACCCTCAAACTCCCAGAGGGTTATTCTTTTTCAGACCTCAAAATCCGCCGCTGCGTGGATGACGCCATTGACCTTGACATGGATTTGGTCAAGACGGTCTGCAACATCAATGGCCTGGATTTCCAGAAAGTCTTGCAAAACCCGGGGCCGGTGGTGACCACCATCTTGACCGTTTGGTACAAAACCCACCTCGCCGACGGCGGCCTGCCAGACCCGGTGATGGAGGAGCTGAAGACCCAAGGCCCACTGCTCAACTGAGCTCAGTTGAGCAGTGGGCGGTCCGCCCCGGCGGCGCTGACCCGGGCCAAAGCCGCCCGCGCCCCGGCCAGAGACTGCAGGCGCTCCCGCAGGTAGTCGGCCAGTCGCGGGTGCTGGCTGAAGGCCACGTTGAAGCGGATGTGGGCGTCCGTCGGGTTGTCGGCGCTGAAGGTGGCGCCGCGCACCAGCAAGATCTTGTTGCGGTAGGCGTCTTGCACCAGCAGGTTCAGGTCCACATGGTCAGGCACGGAGGCCCACAAAAACAAGCCGCCTTCACCCGGATGATCCATCACCAGCCCGGCTGCTGTTAGCTGGCGCGCGCTAACCTGACGGGCGGCCAGCAGCTTGGTGTTCAGGCGGTCCAGGTGTTTGCGCCAGCGCCCGGCTGCCAAAATTTCCAGCATCACGTTTTCGTTCAGCGCCGGCGTTGTCAACACCGAATAAATCTTCTCGCGCATCAAGGCCTTCAGCAGCACAGGATCGGCCGCCATATAACCAATGCGCAGCGCAGGGCTTAGCGCCTTGCAGAAGCTGGAGTAGTAAATGACACGGTCCAGCCCGGACAAACTGGCCAGCCGGGTCGCATGGCCGGGGTGGAAGTGGCCGTGCACATCGTCTTCAGCGATCAAAAATCCGTATTGTTGGGCCAACACCAGCACCTTGTGTAAATTGGCCGCCGTGCTGCTCCAGCCCGTGGGGTTGTGCAGCACAGTCTGTATGAAAAGCAGCCGTGGCCGGTGTTCGCGGCAGGCGGCTTCGAGTTGCTCCAGGTCCAGGCCATCGGGACGGCGCTTGACCGAGACGATACGCACGCCGTCCTTGCGCAGCCGCTCGAACATCAAAAAATAACCGGGATCTTCCACCAGCACGGTGTCGCCGGGTTGCAAAAAGGCGCGGCAGATCAGGTCGATAGCGTGGGTGCCGCCGTACGTGGTCAGGATGCGGCCCGCATCCACGGCAATGCCCACGCCGCGTATCACCGCGGCAATACGCTCACGCAGTTCGGGCAGGCCCTGGGGCGGACAGCGCGAGGCCATGCCAGCGCTGGCGCGGGCCAGACCGCGCTGCACGGCGGCGGCCGGAACCGCGTCTTCCAGCCATGCCGGTGGCAGAGCGCCGCTGCTGGCCAGCAGCACACCAGCGCGCTGGTCATTGGCCTGCTGGGCCAGCCACACGCCCTCTTGCTCCTCACCCGCTTCCAGCGCTGCGGCATCGGGCACTGTGGATCGGCGCGTCTCGCAGACAAAGTAGCCAGCGGTGCCGCGCGACTCGATCAGGCCCAGCGCCATCAACCGGTCATAGGCGGTGACCACCGTGTTGGGGCTGACCGCCAGTTGCGCGGCCAGTTGGCGGATGGAGGGCAGCCGGGCGGCACTGGGCAACTGGCCACCCGTTATCAGCTCGCGCAGGCGCAGCTCGATCTGGTCGGCCAGCGCGGTGGGGGCGTTGCGGTCTAGGGAGAACACGGGGGAAGGTTACAGCAGAAAACTGACCGCCAGCACCACCAGCATCGCGCCCATGCTCAGGTTGAAGATGCGCCGTTTCAGCGGGTCGGTCAGCAGGCGGCGAATGGCCACGCCGAACAGGGCCCACATGGACGCCGTGGGGAAGCCGATCACCAACCCCACCACCGCGACCAACAAGGCCCCTACCGGTGTGCTCAGACCCACTGGCATGAACACCGAGGCCAGGGTAATGGACTTGACCCAACTCTTTGGGTTGACGGCCTGGAACAGCGCGGCCTGGGTAAAGCTCAGCGGCTGGGTTTCGCGCGCATCACCCAACGCGCTGGCGCTGAGCTTCCAGGCCAGAAACACCAGATACAGCGCGCCGGCTACCCGCAAGATTTGGTGCAGCACCGGAAAGGCGACGAACAGGCTGCCCAGCCCCAGGCAGGTGATGAAGGTCTGCACCGCCACGCCGCTGTTGGTTCCAAAAATTTGCGGCAGCGCACGCCGGTAGCCGAACAGGGCGCCCGAGGTTGCCAGCATCACGTTGTTGGGCCCGGGGGTGCCTGACATCACAAAACAGTAGGTCATCAACGGCAGTAGATCGGTCCACATGGTGCAGGCTCCAAAGTCAGAGCCTGAACTGTAGAGTGGGCGGCCACCGTCGCCAAGGCACAAACAGGGGGCTTTGCGCTTGCGCTGTATCAGTGGGAGCGACCCTACAGTGCTACGGACACTGGTCTTATCCCATGCAGCCAAAACACTACAACATTAATAGCAAACAACCTATATTCTACGGTGGCTAGAGGCAGTTTTTGCCAAAAATGATTCTACAAACACGGTTGCAGCTCTGCCATGCGGTGCATGCGCCGATTGGTGTCGGGGATGCCGCGGCGGTGGTAACCGCGGTTGCCACCCAGTTCGTGCGCGGTACGCCTGCGGTGGTGCCGTCGGTCGGCAGCGTGCTGGCGAATGGCGACTGAGGGTTCGCCATTGGCGCCTGCCAGCATGAGCCGGGTCATGGTGCCAAAAACGGAGATCCAGGCCTGTTTGAGCGGCTCCGTAAGTCTGTCGCCCAAGATATGCCCCAGCGTCTGGATCAATGCGACTTCAAAATAAGGATAGTGGTGCGACTGCACACCGCAGGCTGCGTTGACGCGTCCAATTTGCAACAGTAGCGTCGCATGCGTGTCCAGCCTATGCATACCACTGACGGCATTGCCGAAAGTGCGCATGACCATGGCGTCGCGCGCATCTACGTAGCCGGTGTAAGGGGCGACAAGCCAAGGGCGGCTGCGCAACAGATTGCAGTGGAACAGTGCCGCAGCGGCGGGGCCAGCGTTTTTTACCTGGGCCCAAGATTCTTGCACCAGCTTGACGGCATTGGCGTTCATTGCGTGTTGTCCTCCATCGATTGCTTTAGGACGATCTTAGTCAAAAGGGGGTGTTGGATCATTCCGTGTGTCCGGAAATTTCAACCTTTGGGCGGCGTGGCATTGTTCTGGATGGCCATCCAGTTCTGCTTACCAAAAGCGACCAAAGACCCCAGCACCACGGCGGCCAGCAGGTACTGCAGCGGCTGGTTTTCATCAAAGTCCTGGGGCTCGATTACGAGCGCGACCAAGGTTGCAACCAATACCCCGGCGACCAACCGCAGACTCCACGCAGTAGGTAACAAGTGTTTGCTGTCCACGCGCGCCAGCATGCGGGTGCCCAGCATGCCGGCCAAAAGGCCCAAACTGGCGCCGGCCGCCACATCGCCTGGCCAGTGCGCACCCACCGCAATACGCGAAAGACCGGCACCTGCAGCCAGCACAAACAGCCACAGGTGTTTGGCTCGACCCTGCACTGGTAGCGCGAAATAGATCGCGGAAGCTGCAGAAAACGCGGTCAGGGTGTGGCCGGATGGCAAGGAGGCGTTGTGCAACAACTCACCCACGACACGCATCTGACTGCTGTCCAGCACCGCAGCGGGGCGCGGGCTTTCGATCAGCCCCTTGCCTAGACGGGAAAACAAAATCGCAAAGGGTGCGGCGCACAGCCAGGCCCACATCAACCGGGGCGCAAGCACCAGTAATGGCGAGGTTACGGCTAATACGCCACATGCATTGCCCAGCATCGACAAACCGGCCCAAACCGGGGCGGCCAACGGTGCGAACAGGGTGTTGAGGTAGATAAAGTGGGCGGGCTCAAAACGGTGTAGCCACAACGGTGCCGCCAATAGCAATAACACCGGGGGAAGCAGCCAAAGGCGAGCAGGAATGGGGGGAACTTGCATCAGGGAGCGGCTAGAAGCCGGGGTTGCGGTTGACCCGACCAGTTGTGGCAGGCATAAAAGCGGAAGGTGGAAAGGGGTTGGCCCCATCGCTGCACGGTTTGCGTATCGAGCAGCGTGCAATTGGTAAAACCATGCGCGCCCAGCGGAACAGCATAGCCCATTTGCGACCAGTCCAGCAGCAGCGTGTCGCCCCCGGCAGGCAGGTCACCGGCCCACAGGTCGAACTGGTCAAAGCGGTCTTCCAGCACATGCACGGGCAGCGGCCGCGCGTACCAACCCAGGCGGCTGGCCAGCGTCCAGTTTTGTACGGCAACGCTTCGCAGGCCGTGCTGCACCGCCAGGGTACGGGCCCGCTCACCCGCAGCGTCCCATCCGTGTACGTCCGCAAACGGGTTCGAGGGTTGGGCACTATTGCCTTGGCCGGTGGTGTTGGTGATGAAGGGCTGGCCACCGGTCAGCATCAGCCCCAGCACCACGGTACACAGCAGCGCCTGCGCCGCAACCAGGCCCAGGATCACCCAACTGCGACCTTGGCGCTGGGCGTGTGCCAGCCCGATGCCAGCAAACGGCGCCAGGGCTACCCACGCAGGTGCCGTCCAGTGGGGCAGACTGGTGCCGCCGCCCGATAACACCGCCAACACGGCAAAGGGCAGTACAAAGAAAAGCCCCAATCCGCGTGCCGCGCGCGACACGCTGTGGCGCCAGCCCACCCAGCCCCACAGCAGCAGCGGGCCATAGACCAGTAACTGCACGACCAGAAAGCGCAGAACATGCCCCGCCTGCCAGCCCCCACCTGCACCGTGCTTGGCCTGGTAGGTGAACGATATCCAGCCGTTGGCGTGGTTCCAATACGCCACGGGCAACACGAGAAGCACGGCCAAACCGACAGCCACCCAGACCCAGACGTTGCGCAACAGCGCTGCGCCGTGGGCTATCAGCAAACACAGGGCCACGGCCAAGGCGGCGAAGATGGCGGTGTATTTGCTCAGGCCCGCCAACCCCAGCAACACGCCTAACAACAGCCACGGCAGGGGGCGGCGCACCGTTTCCGCATCCATCAAGTCCAGAGTGATCCACACCAGCAAGGCAGTAAAAAACACCAACAGCGTATCGGGCAACAGGCCGATACCCAGTACGTGCAACAACGGCGCCAGCGCCAGCGCCAACACCGCCCAAAAACCCGCCTGACCGGTGGCCAAAGGACCCTGCACAGGCGGCGCGCCGCGATCCGCGGCAAAGGTCTGCAAGCGTTCGGCCAAGTGGTACACCACCAGGGCCGTCCCCAGCCACAGCAGCTCCGGCACCAGCCGCAAAGCCCAGATGGGCGCGCCCATCGCCACCAGCGGCCACTGCGCCCATCCCACCAGTGGGGGATGGTCAAAATAACTCCAGTCCGGGTGTGCCGCGTACAGTGCGTAGTGCGCCTCATCCACCGACAGGCCAAGGGCCGCACCCAGACCAAAATGCAAGGCGCAAACGGCTGCCAGCAGCCAACGGATATGGTGGGGAACGGCGAAAGACAATGGGGATGGGCGCACGTGCAGCATTGGGCAAATCAGGACCCCGCAGTCTAAACTGCGGGGTCCACGCGAAAAACCACCATGCCCGATATTCCAGCCCTTCAACCCATTGACACCAGCCAGTGTCCTTTGTGCGGCCAAAGCAATGCCTGCGCCAATGAAGTAGAGCGCGCCACCGGCGTGCCACAGGGTCCCTGCTGGTGCACCACGGCGGTGTTTACGCCCGAATTGCTGGCACGCGTGCCGTTTGAAGCACGGCGACTGGCCTGCATCTGTGCCCGCTGCGCGGCGGCGGCATCGGGTGGTACGACAGAGTAGGTCCAGCCCCATGCTTCACATAGCTTTACGTTAACCCTTTTCCAGTGCAGTCAACCCAGCGCCCACCGCAAGACGTTGTAGCTCCATGGAATCGTTCCATACAACCCCCACTAACCGGAGTTCCCCATGCAGATCAAGACACTTGTTGGCGCAGTTGCAATGACCCTGGCGGGTCTGGCCGTGGCCCAGACTGCCACGCCCAACCTGGACAAGCGCCAAGCCAACCAACAGGCGCGCATCGACCAAGGTGTGGCGTCAGGCCAGCTCAATGCCAACGAAGCCAACCGACTGGAAAAGCGCGAAACCAAACTGGCCGCTGACGAAGCCGCCGCCAAGGCCGATGGTAAGGTAACCCGTGCCGAGCGCATTAGGTTGCAACGTGAAGCCGACCGCAACAGCCGCGCCATCCATCGGCAAAAGCACGACGGGCAGGCCTCGGCCAAAAACAAGTAAAGAACCCGGCAGAAGAAAGCACCGCCCTGCGCCAGGCGGGCTTACCCCAAGACTGGCGCCACTTGGTCGGCAGGTTCCACCGAGACCTGGGCAACCATGGCCGCCACTTGGGCGTTCATATTGCGTGGCTGCAGCCGCACCGTGGGGTGCTGGCGGGCAAAAACGCGGAACAACTCGTCGGCGAACCCCTGGCCGATGGCGTCCACGCCTTCAAAATCCAGATCCACCGTGTCAAATGCGTCTAGTCGGTTGGCAATGCGCTTGGCCTGGGCGCGGGATTCGAGCGCCTCACCGGCAGCGTGAGCCAAGCGCATGGCGACCTCGGTACGCGAAAAACTCAGATCTGCCGCACCCTTGGAATGGGCACCAAAAACGTCTTCCAGGATGCGTGTGGAGTTCAGCGCCAGCGACATGAAAATCGCTGTGCCGCTGATTGCCAGTGGATTGGCCTTGAGCCACTCCTTGCGCTGCCAGTGGTTGTGCTGGTAGGTCAGCTGGTTCGCATACAGGTCAAACACATCAAACAGGCGCGATGTGAAAAACAGGCCGCGCCCGGTGTGGAATTCGGGCTGCGTGGTGAGCTTGCCTTTGCTCAGCTCCAGCAGGGCCAGCTGCGGGCTGGCGATGTGGAAGGCGTCTTGTATGCGGTGGAACACGCCGCAGCCGTCGTCCTTGATCAGCAGGTGCAGGTGCGTGGGGTTTTGCCGCATGGAAATAGAAACCCGGGTGCCACCGCTGTGGTCTACCGCATTGTTCAGCAGCTCGGTAAAGGCATGGTGCGCCAGCCGCGCCACATTCGGCGGCAGATCGAAACAGGGCGCAAAGTCGCGCTCCCACGGCGTTTGCTCATCCAACCCGGCCAGCACATAACCACGGCTCACCTGGCGCAGCATGCTGGGCTTGTACACCGGGTGCGAGCGGCTGCCCTGGCGGGTGATCCAGCCCTCGTCGATCAGTGCACGCAACCACTTGCCCATCGTGGAGCGGCTGACGCCAAACTGGGCCGCCAACTCGGCGCATAGGTGTGTGGGGTTGGCTACGGCCTTGGCCGTGATGACGGTCTTGAGTTCCTTCAACTGCGCTTGCGACATGGCCACTCCACAGTAGGGGTATCAAACGAATTAGCTTGCAAGTGTGCCACGCCTATTCGCCCAACTGCTGCAGCAGGTACAGGCGCTGGTAGACGCCCTTATCGAGCGCCATCAACGCGTCGTGTGTGCCCTGCTCATGGATGCGGCCGTGGTTGAGCACCACAATGCAGTCGGCAGCCCGTATCGTGGACAGGCGGTGTGCAATGGCCACAACCGTCACCCGACCCTTCAGCTCGGACAACGCCACCTGTACGATCTGTTCGGTCTCGGAATCAATGTGCGCCGTGGCCTCGTCCAAAAACAATATGCGCGGTTGCCCGGCCAGCGCACGGGCAATCGCGATCAACTGCTTTTGCCCTACCGACAGGCGCGCACCGCCTTCACCCAACAGCGTGTCGTAGCCCTGTTCCAGTTGCACAATGAAGTCGTGGCAGTGGGCGGCGCGGGCTGAGGTTTCTATTTCTGCCTGGTTCAGCGTGCGGCCCATGGCGATGTTTTCGCGCACGCTGCTGGCCAGCAAAAACGGGTCTTGCGGTACCAGCCCCACATCGGCGCGGAAGTGTTCGTCGCTGAAGCGCGACAAGGCAACGCCATCCAACGTGATGCGGCCCGACTGCTGTTGGTAGAAGCGCAGCAGCAGGCTCAGAAGGGTGGACTTGCCACTGCCGGTGTGGCCCACCAGCCCATAGAAGCCGCCCGCCGGAATGTCCAGCGACAGCTCGTGCAACACCGGATTGGCAGGGTCATATCCGAAGCGCAGTTGCGAAATGTGGATGGCGCCATGGCTGATGCGCTCAGGGCCGGTCTTGGCCGCCGGCCGCTGCTCTTGCAACAGGGCGTCCACCCGGGCCGATGCCACGATCGCCTGCTGCAACTGGCCAAACTGCAACGTGATCTGGATCAGCGGGTCCACGACCCGGCCTATGTAGCTGACAAACGCATACAAGATGCCAATCTCCAGCGCGCCCAGGCTGCGCTGGCCAAAGGTATAAATCACTACCGCCAACAAAACCACATTGATGAAGTCCAGCATAGGGCGCAACAACCAGGCGTTGACCCGCATCTCGACCATGCGCGCGCCCAGATGTTGGTTATTGGTCTTGTCGAACCGGCTCCGAAACCGCTGCTGCGCATTGCTGGCCTGTAGCACCGCCATACCGGCAATGGACTCCGACATCTGGGCATTGATGTCGCTGCGCTTTTGCCGCGCACGCGCCACGGCTGGCGCGCTCCACCGCTGGTAGAACCAGACGATGACCACCACCGCCGGGATCAGCGTCAGCACAATCAGCATCAGCCGCCAGTCCAACCAGGCCATGGCAGCCATGGCGCCCAGCACCACGATGCTGCTGTCCAACATGACAAACAGCACCTGTACGTACAGGCTCTTGACCTGCTCCGTGTCATTCGTCACGCGGCTGACCAGTTGCCCGGTAATGGCCTTGTCAAAGAAGGCCATCGGCAGGCGCAGAACATGGCCATAGACCTCTTCCCGCAATCTACGCACCGAGCGCATAGCGACACCGGATAGGCGCGTCAACTGCAGGTAACGGATGACGCTGGCCACGCTGCCCACCAGTACGATGCCCGCCAGCAACATGCCCATGTCCGACAGCACCAGCTTGCGGAGCAGCAGGTATTGGTCTATGAAGTATTTGCCCATCAAGGGGCCTAGGGCCTCCAGTACAGCAGCCACCACCAGCCAGGCAGTGCCCACCACCACATGGCGTCGCTCTGGCGCGGCGGCGTGCAGCAACAGGGCGATGGCCCTGCGTGTGTTGCGGGGAGGCGTGGATGGCGCGGTGCCCAGTGTCTGTGCGGTATCAGGCTGCATCCAGACTGGCCTCCAGTTGTTGGTAACGCCATTGGGCGGCGTACCAGCCATTCATTTCGAGCAGGCTGGTGTGGTCGCCCTGCTCAATGACCCGACCCTGTTTGAGTACCAAGATGTGGTCGGCATCTACCACCGCGCTCAGGCGGTGGCTGACGATCAGCGCAGTGCGCCCGGCCCGCGCACTGCGCAGGTGTTGCAGGATGTCGGTCTCGGTCTGCGTGTCCACTGCCGACAGCGCATCGTCCAGCAATAACAGCGGCGCATCGGTCAGCAAGGCACGGGCAATCGCCACGCGCTGGCGTTGCCCTCCTGACAGCGCTATGCCCTTCTCGCCCACCGGTGTGTCGTAGCCCTGGGGCATGCGCACAATATCGTCGTGGATGGAGGCAAGGCGTGCGGCCTGCTCTACCTCTGCGCGGCTGGCATCCGCCTTGGCCAGTGCAATGTTTTCGGCAATCGAGGCCGAGAACAAAAACGGCTCTTGCGGCACCCAGCTGATGGCACGGTTCAGTGCGTCTAACTTGTAGTCCGACAGCAACTGCCCGCCCCACATGATATTGCCCGACTGCGCCGCATACTGCCGCAGTATCAGCCGCAAAACACTGGACTTTCCCGAACCTGTGCCACCCACCAGTCCCAGCGTTTGGCCCGCCGCCAGGCTCAGCCGCAGCCCCGACAAAGCCACCGCCTGGTGGCCGGGGTAGGAGAAAGTCACGCCGTCAAAGGTCAAAGCACCGGGGAGCACCTGGTCCCGCACACCGTGGTTGTCAATGGACAGCGGCGCATCCAACGTCGGTTGCAGGCGGCCCCAGGCAGCGCGCCCGCGCTCCAACAGGGCCAACACCCAGCCAGCGGCAAACATGGGCCATATCAGCTGGCCCAGGTACATGCTGAATGCAGTGAGCGCACCAATGGTCAGCTCATCGTTCCAGACCAGATAGCCGCCCAGCCCCAACGTCAAGGCCGTGGCACTGATCAAGGTAATGCCCACTGCCGGCTCGAACGCCGCTTCCCACCGCTGGGCCCGCAAACTGGCCGCTGCAGCAGCTTCCGCAAGCTCAGCGAAGCGGGCGGCGCTGCGCTCCTCCAGCCCCAGTGCGCGCAGTGTGCGCACGCCAGTCAATGTTTCTTGCACATGGTCGTTGAGCTTGCCAAAGGCATCCAGCGAATCTTTGGAGGCCTGGTGGATGTGGTTGGAAATGCGCCAGAACGCCATCGCCATCAGCGGGAACGGCAGCAGCGCCGCGCCTGCCAGGCGGCCGTCCACACCCAGGGTCATCATCGCCACCACCATGATCAGCGTCAGCGTGCCATCAAAGCCGGCCAGCATGGCCTCGCCCGAGGCCATTTCCACCGAATCGATGTCATTGGTGGCCAGCGCCATCAGATCACCGGTACGCTTTTGCTGGAAAAAGTGCGGCCCTTGCACACACAGGCGCGCGTACAGGCGCTTGCGCAACTGTGCGCCCAGCCGGTAGCTGGCTGCGAACAATTGAAGGCGCCACCCCACCCGTAAAAAATAGATGGCTACACCAGCCAGCACCAGCCAGCCCAGTTGGTGCACCAGCGCCTCACCGTTGAGTGTGCCGGCCACCAGGGCGTCGACCACATGGCCGACCTGGCGCGGAATATAAACCGTGAGCGCACTGACAGACGCCAGCATGCCAGCCGACAGCAGATAGGGGCGCCAGTTTTGGCGAATGTAGTGGCCAATCAGGCCGGTCAAAGTCATGGATTGCATCGTGCCACTAGTTGCGGCGGCGCTCCAGCTTGGCTTCTTCATAAAAACGTATCTTGTTAGTGAACATCGCCTGGTCTGCGGCATGCAGTGCAGCCTCTACCTGCGCAGCCGACGCACAGGACGCGCTGCCCATCGCCATGCTCAGGCTTTGTCCGGGGTAGAACTGGTTGTTCAGTTCGATCATGGACTGGATACGCTCCTGCAGACCGGCAGCCACCCGCTCGTCACAGCCCGGCAACAAGGCAACGAATTCATCACCCCCGATGCGTGCCACGCAGTAAGGATAACCTGCCGTTGCACTCGTCAGCACCTCACCCGCGCGGCGCAGCACGGCGTCACCCGCGGCGTGGCCGTGTTCGTCGTTGATTCGCTTAAGGCCATTGAGGTCCATGGCCAGCACCGTGAGTGGCCACGGACCTTTGCGACTGATACGGTTGAGCTCGTCCACATAAAAGGCACGGTTGCGCAGCTTGGTCAGCGCATCATGTTTGCCTAGGTACTCCAGATAGGCCTCGGCCTTCTTGCGGGCCGTGATGTCGATCAGCGACACCAGCACCAGGCTCCA
Source organism: Rhodoferax sp. (assembly GCA_046598245.1). Taxonomy (GTDB): domain Bacteria; phylum Pseudomonadota; class Gammaproteobacteria; order Burkholderiales; family Burkholderiaceae_C; genus Allorhodoferax. Next base: position 3,232 of record JBKJJC010000366.1, on the reverse strand, counting down.
GTCAGCCTGGTGATCCGGCAACACCGCAAACTGCATGTGGATGTTGATCAGCTCGCCGGTCAGCGAGTAGTTGACCACCTCGCGCAACTGTACGGTTTTGCCGTCCCACAGGTCGATCAACTGCTCGGCAAACGACTCGTGCATTTCGTCGCGGAACACTAACCCCAATTTGCTGAGCAGTTCCACCTGGTTTTCGGCCGCGAATATGGTCAGGGTCTGGCGGTTGACATTGATGACGCGGATTTCGTCCGCACACTGGCCCACAAACTCGGGGTGCACACTCAGGAAAACCCGGAAATCGCGAATACCCTGCGCCCGCGCCTCGTCCAGCAGGCGCTTGACGCCACTAAAGTCCTCCACCCACAGCGATACCGGGGAGTAGTCAAACAGATCCCGCGCGTATTGCTCACTGAACGCCAACTTGTGTTGGGCCTGCGTAGCTTGCGTGGTGTCTTCCAGCGACACCATGACCCGGTCCCACGTATCTTCATGGCCCTGCAACACGCGCACATGGATGCGCACATCGATGCGGCGCCCATCCAGCGCGTAGTTCACGGTCTGGTTGGAAAACTCCAGCGTACCGTTCCACAAGAAATTCATCTCGGTCAGCATCTGACCCAGGGTGTCGTCCCGAAAAACCTCGGGCAGGCGTTGCACCAATTCTTGCTGACTGCTGGCCGCAAAAATGGTGAGCGTTTGCCGATTGACCTTGAGCACCTTGAGGCAGGCCGCGCACTGCTGCAGCAAGTCGGGTGTTTGTGCCATGTGAGCGGGCAGATTGGTCACCCCCTGCACGCGCCAGCTGTCAAACAAGACTTTGAGCGCACTGTAGTCTTCCAACCACAGTGAAATGGGCGCCGATTCAAACATCAGCTCGAAATCTGTCTCAGGGTTCATCTGCTCCATACCACCACCTCCAGAGGGCGCATTGTCCACCAGGGCATGGCAAGTTGTCACTTTCTCGCCGTCCGCATTTGCCCACGTGTTACGTAAAGAAACCCAGCGACCAGTATGCAAACGGTAAACTGTTTTCCATGTGCCAACTCCTTGGAATGAACAGCCTGCTGCCAGCCAGTCTGACCTTGAGCTTTACCGGGTTTTCGCAGCGTGGCGGATGCACCGACCACCATTCCGATGGCTGGGGTATCGCGTTCTTCGAGAGCGATGGTCAAAAGCCCGGCAAGGCGGCACGCTACTTTGTTGACAAAGAAAGCGCCGCAACCTCTCCCATTGCGCAGATGCTGCGCACTTACCCCATCAAAAGCCACAACGTGGTGGCCCATGTGCGCAAAGCGACGGTGGGCAAGGTCACACTGGAAAACTGCCACCCTTTTGTGCGTGAACTGTGGGGCCGCTATTGGGTGTTTGCCCACAACGGCGACCTGAAAGACTTCAACCCACCGTTGCATGGCGCCTTCAAACCCGTGGGCCAAACCGACAGCGAACTGGCCTTTTGCTGGCTGCTACAAGAGCTGAACAAATCACACTTTGGTGTACCCAGTGTAGAGGAGCTGACCCACACACTGCGCGAACTGGTGCCGCGTATTGCCAAGCACGGCACCTTCAATTTCTTGTTGAGCAACGGCCAGGCTTTGTGGGCACACGCCTCTACCCGCCTGCACTATGTGCAGCGCCAGCACCCGTTCGCCCATGTACAACTCAAAGACGAAGACGTGAAGGTAGACCTGGCCGAACTCAACAGCCCCGAGGACCGCCTGGTTATAGTAGTGACCGAACCTTTGACCACCAATGAAGATTGGGTGGCGATGCAGCCGGGAGAGTTCAAGGTGTTTGTGGATGGGTCGGTATTGGCGTAGGCTCAGCCGCCGCGGGCAAGGAGCGCCGATGCGGCCAGCCACAGGATGCCGCAGGCCACGACCAGCATCGCACCGATCACCACGGCCAGTGCCAGCAGCGCCGCTTTGACTTGCCAACGGCTACGCTGCCGGGTCACCACGCTTGGCTGCTCGAGGTAGGTCTCAATCAGTTGTAGATTGCGCGTGTTGGCCTTGAAAACGAAGTCGAAGAGGTCCCCGGCCACCGGCACAAGGCCGATGCCCAGTTCCAATGCAATATTGCCCACCATGCGCATCAGTACACTGCCGCCCACCTTCATGCGTGCCGCCTCAATCACGATGTAGGAGGACAGCAAGGCAGCCAGCAGGTCGCCGATGCCGGGCACCAGGCCGATCACGCCATCGAGGCCGATCCTGAAGCCGCCAGGCAGACGGATGGCGTTGTCCAGCAGCCAAGCCAGTTTGCGAAGGCGCTTACCGGCTTCGGCGACACGGCGCGTATCGGCAGTAGTCTCTAGGTCCCGTTGCACTAAACCGCCGCCTCTAAAGCATCCAAGAACATTGCCGCGACATCAAAGCCCGTTTGGTCGGTGATCTCCTGAAAACAGGTCGGGCTGGTCACGTTGATCTCGGTCAGGCTGTCGCCAATCACGTCCAACCCCACCAACAGCAAGCCACGTGCGGTCAGGATAGGGCCTAAGGCTTCGGCGATAGCGCGGTCCGAATCGCTGAGCGGCTGCGCAACGCCCTTACCGCCCACAGCTAAGTTACCGCGCACCTCGTTGCCCTGCGGAATACGCGCCAGGCAAAACGGCACAGGTTTACCGCCTATGACCAGTATGCGTTTGTCGCCTTCGGTAATAGCAGGCAAAAACTTCTGCACCATCACCGTTTCGGCGCCGTCCTTGTTCAGCGTTTCGATGATCCCACCCAGGTTGAGGCCGTCTTCCTTGACACGGAAGATGCCCATGCCGCCCATGCCATCCAGGGGCTTGAGAATGATGTCGCGATGCTCGGCGTGGAAGCGCCTGATGTCCTGAGCGTCACGCGTCACCAGCGTCGGGCTGGTGAACTGCGGGAACTCCATGATCGCAAGTTTCTCCGGGTGGTCGCGCAGCGCGGCGGGCTTGTTGAACACCTTCGCGCCTTCGCGCTCAGCTTGCTCCAGCAGGTGCGTTGCGTAGAAGTATTCGCTGTCGAAGGGCGGGTCCTTGCGCATGACCACTGCGTCGAACTGCCTGAGCGACTGCACGTCGTCACGGCTGACGGTGAACCAGTCATCGAGCGTGCCGGTCAACGTGATCTCGCGCACGCGCGCCTTGACCGTGTCACCGGTGCACCAGGAAAGATGGCGCGGTTCGCAGGCCGCCACGCGATGGCCTCGCCGCTGCGCCTCGCGCATCATCGAGAAGGTAGTGTCCTTGTAGGTCTTGAAG
>JBKJJC010000001.1:0-6893 GCA_046598245.1 Rhodoferax sp. | reverse complement strand
CGTCCAGGCAGAAGTCTTCTTCCCAACTCAGGAAGGCGTCCCGCAGCAGGCTGGCGATGTCGTAGGTGATGGGGCCGTACACCGCGTCTTGAAAGTCCAATACACCCAGCCGGGTCGCGGAAGGCTTGCCAAGGGGCGCGGGTTTTGCCGCCGGGCTGCCCCAAGGCAAAACAGCGTCTGCGGAGGGAAGCGATGCGGTGGTGGCGCTCAGCATGGGGTCGTCATCCATAACCATCAGATTCCTGGGCATGAAGTCCCGGTGCATGTAGACATTGGGCCAGGCCAGGGCACTGTCGGCCAGGGCAGCAAATGACTTGTCCAGCACCTGGCGTTGGGCCGTATCCAGTGCGAACTTGCGGTATTCACCTATGTACCACTGGGGGAACAACTCCAGCTCCCGCATCACAAAGGCCCGGTCATAGGGCGGCAACACAGCCTCGCGCGAGGCCAGTTGCCACTGGATCAGGGTCTCCACCGCATCCAGGTACAAATCCAGCGGGGGTGGCGCATCGGGCTGGATCACGTCCTTCATGGTGTGGGTACCCAGATCGGTCAGCAGCATGAAGCCGTTGGCCTCGTCCCAGGCCAAAACCTCGGGTACTTTCAGTCCGGCCTGGGCCATCAATTCGGCAACCTGCACAAACGGCTTGCACTCGCCTTTGTCCGGTGGTGCGTCCATGATGATGCGGCTAATCAGCGTCCCTGCTACGTGGCTGTCTACCCGCAGGTAGCGGCGAAAACTCGCATCAGCCGAAGCCAGGCGCAGCGTGCTGCGGACCAGCTGTTGGGTGTCTTGCACACCAGCGAACCAGGCTTCAAACAGGGCCTGGCGGGCGGTATGGGTCCACAAAGGCGCTTGCGGGTCGGCTGTCGGCGGGGTGTTGGGGATTGGGCTCATGGATAATCGATTCTACAAAGCCACCTTAGACCATCGCCATTGACGCCTTCTACCCTCTGTCTGTCCCCATGCGCAAGCTGAATTCGCGCACGTCCGGCTCTCCTTTTGTACTGTCCAAGCTGGTGGTGTTGGTGGGGTTGGCCTGCGCCGCGGCGGCAGTGCGTGCCCAAACGGCAGTACCGGCTGCACCGGCACCGGATCAGACGACTGCTGAGGTACTCAGGCTCAAATCCAGCGGCCAGTTGGACGAAAGATTGCCGTCGGAGCAAGCCGCAAAAGTCCCTATTTTTCTGCAGGGTGACCGCATGTCCGGCCGCCCAGATCTGGAAACTGTCGTCGAAGGCAGTGTCGTCATGCGCAAGGCCGGTACCGTGATCAAGGCCGACCGCCTGGAATATGACCAGCCATCGGACCAGGCCAAGGCCAGCGGCAATGTGCGCATCAACCGCAATGGCGATGTATTTGAAGGCTCTTCGCTTGAACTCAAGGTGGAGTCTTTTGAAGGCTTTATGGATGCGCCGCGTTACCACTTCCTGAAGAACGATGGCCAGGGTCAGGCCGACCGCGTCGAGTTTGTAGACGAAAGCCGAACCAACATCCAAAACGCCAGCTACACCACCTGCAGGCGCAAGCCAGGACCTGAATGGCTGCCGGACTGGGTGTTGCGTGCGTCGCGCATTAGCATGGACAGTGACCAAGACGTGGGCACAGCTCAAGACGTTGTGCTCAGTTTCAAGGGCGTTCCCATATTGCCGGTCCCGGCCATCAGTTTTCCGCTGTCGGACAAGCGCAAGTCGGGTCTGCTGCCGCCCACCATCGGAGTCGGCGCAGACAGCGGCTTGGAGTTGACGCTGCCTTATTACTGGAACATTGCTCCCAACCGCGATGCCACCCTGACCCCCACCATCATGACGCGCCGGGGCGTGGACTTGGGCGCAGAGTTTCGTTACCTGGAGCCCAGCTACACCGGTATCGCACGCGCCAACTACTTGCCTGGGGATAAGCTGACCGACTCGGACCGCTGGGGACTGTCCTTCGCCCATAAGGGTGTTATTGCCACCGAATTGGGCCCAGTCGGCCTGGAGGCCAATGTCAACCGTGTCAGTGACGACGCGTACTGGCGGGATTTCACCAGCAATAGTGCGATCACCACCGCCGCAGCCACCGCCAGCGTTGGCGTGGCGGCAACGCCGCGGTTGTTGCCATCGGGTTTGACGGCCACTTGGGGCTTGGGCGCGTTCTCCAGCGCGGTGCGGGTACTGAAGTGGCAAACCCTGCAAGACGTCTCCGCCCCCATCGTGCCCCCGTATGACCGCGTTCCCCAACTGACTGCCCGCTATGCGATGACCAATGTGCAGGGGCTGGATTGGTCCCTGGACGGCGACTTCACGCGGTTTGAAGCCGACAGCAGCCGAACGCTGCAACCCAATACGCAGCGCGCGGTTGCTTTGCTGCAGGTCAGCCGGCCCTGGCTGGCGCCCGCCGGTTTTGTGACCCCCAAGCTGCAATTGCATGCCACCGGCTACCAGTTTGACCGTCTGCTAAATAATGGCTCACAAACGGCGGATAGCGTGGTACCCACCTTCAGCCTGGACAGCGGTCTGGTGTTTGAGCGCGACGCGAGTCTGTTTGGGCGCAAACTGGTGCAAACGCTTGAGCCAAGGGCCTTCTACGTCTACACCCCCTACCGCAACCAGAGCACACAGCCCAACTACGACACGGCGGCCAACGACTTCAACTTTGCCACCATCTTCACGGAAAACGCCTTTGTCGGGCACGACAAAATATCGGACAACAATCTGTTGACCCTGGGCTTGACCACACGCTACCTGGATGCCGATACCGGTGGCCAATTGGCACGGTTTGGTATCGCCCAGCGTTTGCGGTTTGACGAACAGCGGGTGACCCTGAACTCCACGGACGCGCCGGCGCAAGCCGGTTTCAGTGATGTGATGCTGGGCGCGTCTGTCAACCTGTCGGATATCTGGTCGCTGGATTCCACCGTGCAATACAACGGCAAAACCGACCGGTCTGTGCGGTCCACCGCGGGAGCACGCTACAACCCGGGCAACTACCGCGTGGTTAATGCCGCCTACCGCTTCCAACGCGATGCCAGCGAGCAGATTGATGTCAGCTGGCAATGGCCGCTGAACAATCTGTGGGGCGACAAGGGCCAGGAATTGGGCGCAGGCCGTGGCCAGGGCGAAGGCCGCTACTACGGCGTGGGGCGGCTGAACTACAGCTTGAATGAGCGGCGTCTGGTCGACACGATTTTGGGCGTCGAGTACGATGCGGGCTGCTGGCTGGGGCGGGTTCTGTTGGAACGGACCCAGACCAGTAGTTCCACGGCTACCGGGCGTGTCATGTTCCAGCTGGAGTTTGTGGGCTTTACCCGGCTCGGCGTGGGTGGAAACCCGATCCAAACCTTGACCCAAAACATTTCGCGTTACCAAAATTTGCGTGATTCGGGCGGCACGACCAACCGCTTTAGCAACTACGATTGAGAAACCATGAATTTTCGAATCTGGGCAATACCTGTCCTTGGCTTTTTTTGCAGCTTTTTCGCGCTGGGTGTGAGTGCCCAAAGCGTGCAACAGGCGGATTACATTGTGGCGGTGGTGAATTCTGAACCCATCACCAACAGTGAGGTTCGCAACGCTTTGCAGCGTATCCTGAACGACATAGCGGCGCAGCGCCAAACGGCTCCGCCTGTTGATGAGTTGCGCCGCCGGGTGCTGGAGCGTCTGATCAACGAACGCGCACAACTGCAGGTGGCTTTGGAGGCTGGTCTGAAGGTAGACGAAGCTAACGTAGACCAATCCGAGCAAGCCGTGGCCCGCCAGAACCAAGTCGACGTAGCCACGTTGCGTTCTCGTGTGGTCAAGGATGGCATGACGGTGGCCCAGTTCCGCAAGCAGTTGCGCGACCAGCTGCTGCTCTCGCGCTTGCATGAGCAACAGGTCGAGGGCCGTATCCGCATTTCAGAGGCAGACATCGACCGTGCGTTGGCTGAGCAACAAGGTAGCGCGACCGATCCCATGGCACAGGAAGTCAATCTGGCCCATCTGCTGGTTTCGGTGCCGGAGAAAGCCACCGCTGAGCAGACTGCAGCTCTGCTCGCACAGGCGCAAAAGGTGCTGAGCCGGATACGTGCGGGTGAAGATTTTGCCGCGTTAGTGCAAGAGTTGTCGGCAGCTGACCGCGCCAACGGCGGCCAGTTGGGCATACGCCGTGCGGACCGGTATCCCCCCGCCTTTGTCGCTGCCACACAGAACCTCGCGGTGGGTGAGGTGTCAGACATCGTGCGTACCGGCGCTGGCTTCCATATCCTGAAAGTATTGGAGCGCAAGGCACCCGCAGCACCTTCCATGGCCACCGTTCAAAGCCGTCCGCGTCATATTTTGTTGCGCACGGGCCCCGATTTGACGCAGGCCGCCGCCATTGCCAAATTAGCCGATTTCAAGCGGCGTATCGATGCCAAGGCTGCCACGTTTGCAGCCCTGGCACGGGAACACTCACAAGACGGCAGCGCTACCCAGGGCGGAGATTTGGGCTGGGTTGGGCCCGGTGCCTTTGTGCCGGAGTTTGAAGAGCCCATGAACCGTCTGGCAGAAGGCCAGGTCAGTCCACCGGTGGTGTCGCGTTTTGGGGTGCATCTGATTGAAGTGCAGGAACGCCGACGTATCGAAATGAAGCCAGAAGAGGTGCGTGAGGCCATTCGCAACCAATTGCGTGCGAGTCGTTACGATGCGGCGTTCTCCGCTTGGGCGCAGGACATCCGGGGCAATGCCTTTGTAGAGTTCCGCGAGCCACCCCAGTAGACATGGCCCCCACGCTCCACCGCTGCGCGGGTCGCTGCCCCCCGAAGGGGCTAATTTCGCTATCGCGGCTGATCGCCAAGCGGCTCAGAGCCCTTTGGGCGGCCCGGCGGGAAATTTTGTCCCCCACTTTCCGCTGCGCGGGTCGCTGCTTATGAAACACATTGCGCGCAAACGCTTTGGTCAGCACTTCCTGACCGATGGCGGGATCATTGAGGCCATTGTGCAAGCTATTGCACCCAAGCCCGGGCAGCGCATGGTCGAAATTGGTCCTGGTCTGGCGGCACTGACCCAACCGTTGGCCGAGCGCCTGGGACATTTGACCGTGATTGAGCTAGACCGTGATCTGGCCGTGCGCCTGCGTACCCATGGCCAACTCACCGTCATCGAATCGGATGTGTTGAGAGTTGACTTTGCCCGCGTGCAATCTGAGTGGAGTGCTATAAATTTCGAAGCTGGTGGTGCCCCCGTATCGGACAAGTTGCGCGTCGTTGGCAACCTGCCCTACAACATTTCGACCCCCATCCTGTTCCATTTGCTCGACGCAGTGGACGTTATCGAAGACCAGCACTTCATGCTGCAAAAAGAGGTGATTGACCGCATGGTGGCGCGGCCGGCAACGGCGGCTTTTGGGCGCTTGAGCGTGATGCTGCAATGGCGGTATGCGATGGAAAACGTGTTGTTGGTCCCACCGGAGAGTTTTGACCCGCCGCCCCGGGTAAACAGCGCAGTGGTGCGCATGGTGCCGCTGGAGCACCCGCCGGTATTGGATGTGGATCTTTTGAGTGAGTTGGTGCAGGTCGCGTTTAGCCAGCGTCGCAAGCTATTGCGCAATACCTTGGGCCGCTGGCTTGACGACAAAGGGTTCAGTGGGGCCTTTGACGTGCAAAGGCGGGCCGAAGAAGTGCCGGTGCAGGAATACGTGGCCCTTGTGCAGCATCCGAGTTTGGCGGCGTTGACAGCAGCGCCTGCCTGATCAATCTTCAAGTCAGACGGACATAAAAAAAGCCACTACTTCGAAAAGAGTGGCTTTTTGTGGGCACCCGCGGGGGAAGGCGCATAGCACCTCACGGGTAAAACCGATTAAGCCGCCGCTAGCCAGTATCCCGAATTAAATGGGCTGCTCATGCGCAGCGCCAGAGGGGATACGTCCAACAATTTGTCGGTTGGCATCTTCTCGCCGGTTTCGGTGGTCACTGCGATACCTGCAAGTGATGCTGCGGGTAGGGCGATAGTGCCATTTGCCTCGTTCGCCCGTTCTGCTTGGCTGGTGTGTGCAGAACGGGCTACAGAAAAGAATAGAAGCATCGGAACGGTATCTTCCGGTCCCCCCAATAGTCGGCAGTGTCGCGGAAGATGTCGAGCAATTGCTCGCGTGCTTCTTTGTCAAACTTGGTGTTGGCGGGAATATGCTCCAGAACGGCGATAAAGCCTGGCTGTGGGCCCGACTTGTGTACCGGGTCGGTCATGCTGTCGTACAGGGCATCAAAATTCTTGCCCACATGCGATGGCAGCTTGAACTGCTGGCCGATCATGTCGAGCACATCCTGCTTGGTCTGGGCTTCCGCCAAGTTGGCATACAGGAAGTGGTGACCCAGGCCCTGTGCAGCCTCCTGCAAATCCGGCACCCTAAAGGCCCGAATCGATTGAACGATATTCGTTCTGACTGTTCGAAGTGGCATTTCCATTCCCGCTTCACTTTCTTAAAAGGTAAAAACTCGGTTCACGGCACGATCTTGCGAAAACTCGCATAGTGATCGGCCGTGTAAAAACAGGCATCCGGTACAGTGGCTAAGCCTCCACACACGATTCGACGCGCACCCCGGTTATGGGACCGGGGAGTTTTGACGGTGTATTCGCGGTAATAGCCACGTTTTTCGGCTGGTAAAAGCCGCTCGCGGTTGCCAAAAACCCCACCGTCTTTTCCATAAGGAAAAGGGCCACCCTGGCGAATCAGTTGGTAGGTTTCGATACCTTGCGCGGGCAATTGGTTCAATGCCACCGTAGTGCTGTCAGGGAGTGACTCTTTGGCTTGTAAAGCCCCACCCATCCCTGTCAGCGCCAGCAAAACGCTGGTTAGCACTAACTTAGCAATACCTCTGCGCACCATGAAACCTCTCAAGCGACTCCGGGTAAACCCGAAAAATCCAAGAGACGGAGTGTCGCGTATTCCGCCT
>JBKJJC010000308.1:0-4413 GCA_046598245.1 Rhodoferax sp. | reverse complement strand
CTTTGGGCTTGCGGTCCAGCAGGTGTTCTATGCCCAAAATCTTGGCGGCCTGTTGCACCAGCCTATCTACTTCGTCTTTGGGCACTTTCTTGAGCTGCAGACCAAACGCCATGTTGTCGTACAGACTCATGTGCGGGTACAACGCATACGACTGGAACACCATGGCAATGCCGCGCTCGGCCGGTGGCACATCGTTGACCAGACGCTCACCAATGTGCAGCGCGCCGCTGGTGATGTCTTCCAGACCGGCAATCATGCGTAAGAGCGTGGACTTACCGCAGCCCGATGGCCCAACAAACACCACAAACTCACCGTCACGGATGTGCAGGTCCACACCCTGCAATATGGTGATGTCGCCAAACGACTTGCCCACACCCGATAACTTCACGTCCGCCACGTTGTACCTCCGTTCCGCACCCAGGCTGCGGTTTGCATTGAATCGTTAGCCTGGTCACAGTGACACTAGGACAGCCCTGAGTATACTCAGCAATAAGTAGTAATACAACACAAAAAAATCTCATACTTTTCGAGAGTTTTGCATATTTTCATTGGTAATTCAAGGGTTTTCCCTAGTTATATGTACTATTACTACTTGTTTAAACGCACGATTTGAACCACAAATGACAAAAACTACACCGTCCTCGCATGGTCCCAAGCCCCATGTGCTGGCCATCGCCTGGCCGCTGCTGGCGGAGTTGGTGCTGGGCTTTGGTGTGGGCTTTGTGGGCATGTGGCTGGTGTCCAAGGAATCTGACACGGCATCGGCCGCCTTTGGCTTGGCCAACCATGTGCAAGGCGCTTTCTTCCTGTTGTTTCGCATCATCAGCATGGGTGTGGGGGTGGTCATCACACAAAACCTGGGTGCCGGCAACCGGCGCGATGCCGACCGCACCGCACTGGCCAGCCTAGGCGCCAGCACCTGGCTCGGCCTGGGTAGCGCGCTGGTCCTGTTTGCCGTGACCGGACCGCTGCTGACCGCCATGCAAGCCACGCCGGATGTGCGTGCATTAGCCACACCCTACCTGCATGTGCTGGCTATCGCGCTGTTTCTGGACGCCTTCAACGCCAGCATGGCGGCCGTCATGCGCTCGCACTTGCATACGCGCGAGACCATGCTGAACATCTTGTCCATGCACGCGCTGCATCTGGCCCTGTGTTTTCCACTGATGCAGGGCATGGGTCCGCTCCCCGCAATGGGCATGGTCGGGTTTGCGTTGGCGCTCACCATCAGCCGCGGCTTTGGTCTGGGCGTGCATCTGTGGTTATGGCGCGCGGTGCTGGGGCTTTACCCCACCTGGCACGACGCCGTGGCGGTGCACTGGAACACCCTGCGCAGCTCGATTGCCATTGGCCTGCCCGGCGCTGCAGAAAACATTGCCTATCGCGTAGCCATGCTGGTCTCGGTCACCGTTGTCTCTGGCATGGGCACGGCCGAGTTGGCCACACAGGGCTATGCCATGCAGATCATGAATGTGATCGTGTTGTCGACTGTGGCACTGGCCTTTGCCGGAGAGATCCTAGTCGGCCACCTAATAGGTGCCGGAGAGCTGCGCGCGGCGTGGAAATTGGTCCGCAAATGCCTGTTCTGGGACTTGGGTGTTGCGCTCTGCGTTGCCATACTAACGGCCGCCACTGCGCCTTGGACGATGCGCCTGTTCACCCAAGACCCAGCCATCATCGCCCAGGCCACCACGCTGTTGTGGATCACCGTGCTGCTAGAGCCGGGGCGCACCTGCAATATCGTGGTGATCACCGCGCTGCGGGCGGCGGGGGACGCGCGCTTTCCGGTGCTGGCGGGCGCCGCGTCCATGGTTGTGGTGATGGGCTTTGGCTCCTGGTTGTTGGGCGTCTACTTCGGCCTGGGGCTCACCGGTGTATGGATTGCCTATGCGTTGGACGAGTGGGTGCGTGGCGGCATCATGGCGGCCCGCTGGTTCCGCCTGGGTTGGGTTAAGCAGGCAGTGGCTTCGCGCAGGTTGGTGAATCGCCCGCTACCAGTGGGGTAGTACACAATGGGTGACGGCCCATACCGGGACCCAAGGGAAAACCATTAATGATGATAAAAAGTACCAGCATGGCCATCGTGGCATGCCTCGCCTGCACCCTGGCCAGCGCCCAATCTCCCAGTGCCGCTTCAGCGCCAACCACTGCGGGGCCTCTGGTCACTATCGCAGCACTGGATGTGCCACGCTATATGGGCACTTGGTACGAAATTGCCAAGTACCCCAACCGCTTCCAGAAAATGTGTGCTGCCGACACCCGGGCCGAGTACCAGCTGCAGCCCTCGGGCACGGTGCAGGTCACCAACCGCTGCCGAACCGCCAGTGGCGAAATGGAAGAAGTGGTGGGAGCGGCCCGGCAAATTGGGTCTGCCACATCGCCGAAGTTACAGGTACGGTTCGCACCCGCGTGGTTGTCTTGGCTGCCGTTTGTGTGGGGAGACTATTGGGTCATCGACCTGGACGATGGCTACCAGCTGGTAGCCGTCAGCGAACCCAAACGTGAATTCCTGTGGATCTTGTCCAGAACCCCCACCGTCAGCACCGCTGCCTACGATGCACTGGTGGAAAGGCTACAGCGCACAGGGTTTGAGCCTACACGCCTGGAGCGGACGCCGCAAAAGCCCTAATGCCCTGCGCAGCGGGCTTAGTTGACCGCTGAAGTTCCTGTCACCGGTTTGGCCTGCGCACTGCGGGGATTGCTGTTGTTGTTCACCGACCAAGGAATAACTGTGGCCTGGTCCAGCGGCTTGGCCTTGGTAAACAGCGCTTGCCAGAAGAAGCCACTCTGGAAAGCAATCACCTCAAACAGGATGTAGCTTTGTGAACTGCTGCTGAGCCACAAGTTGTACGTGGGGTAAAACACAATCGGCGACACCAGCAGGGGCAGGATGATGCGCTCCACTTGCACAGACTCCAGGCCCTTGCCCAGGTTGAACAGATCCCAGTAGTAATTGGAGAACATGCCCAGCGTCATCCAACAGGCCAAGTGCCACACAAACACGATGCCGTGGTTGCGGGCCAGCAGGCTGATCCAAGGTGCAGAGCCTTCATCTGCGTTCACGATGAGAATCATGAACGCGCCCGTGGTTAGGAACACCACGAAGTAGATGAACATCAGGAATTTAAGCGCTCTGGACATGGTTTCCCCGGTGTAATAGTTCGCGCTATCTTACCCGGGGTTCCGGTCCGTTTTGGCTTTCCGCGGGGGGCAACACTAGTGGTCTTCCCCACCCGCCATCAGATCAATGGAACACCCGTCTTAGCCTGCACATCTTCGCGGCTGACGCCGGGCGCCAGCTCCACCAGTTTGAGGCCCTCGGGCGTCACATCCATTACCGCCAAATCGGTGATGATGCGGTCCACTACACCCACGCCAGTCAATGGCAGGGTGCAGTTGGGCAGAATCTTCAGGTCGATCGTGCCGTCTTTCTTCTTGGCGACGTGTTCCATCAACACAATGACGCGCTTAACACCCGCCACCAAGTCCATAGCACCGCCCATGCCCTTGACCATCTTGCCGGGGATCATCCAGTTGGCCAGGTCACCTTTTTCGCTGACCTGCATGGCACCCAAAATAGACAGGTTGATCTTGCCGCCGCGAATCATCGCAAAGCTGTCGTGGCTGCCAAAGAGCGAAGAGCCCTTGATGGTGGTCACGGTCTGTTTGCCGGCATTGATCAGATCGGCGTCCACTTCGTCTTCGGTGGGAAAGGGGCCAATGCCCAGCATGCCGTTCTCGGACTGCAGCCACACTTCTTTGTCCGCAGGGACAAAATTGGCCACCAGTGTGGGGATGCCGATCCCTAAGTTGACGTAAAAACCGTCTTGCAATTCTTGGGCAGCACGCGCCGCCATTTGGTCTTGGTTCCAGCTCATGATTACACCCCCGCCTTCTCAGTGATTGTTCTTTTCTCAATGCGCTTCTCGGGGTTCGCATTGAGCACGATGCGGTGCACATAAATGCCAGGTAAATGAACTTGGTCGGGCACCATATCGCCTGTTTCCACAATCTCTTCCACCTCCACCACGCAAATCTTGCCAGCCATGGCCACAGCGGGGTTGAAGTTGCGTGCCGTCAAACGGAACTGCAGGTTGCCTGACTTGTCGGCACGGTGGGCTTTGACCAGGGATACCTCGGGCACCAAGGCGCGTTCCATCACATAGGTTTCGCCATCAAATTCGCGCAGCTCTTTGCCGTCTGCCACGATGGTGCCAACTCCGGTTTTGGTGAAGAAGGCGGGGATGCCTGCCCCACCCGCACGCAGCTTCTCGGCCAGCGTGCCTTGGGGCGTGAATTCCAGCTGCAGCTCGCCCGCGAGGTATTGCCCCTCAAACTCTTTGTTCTCACCCACGTAGCTGGAGATCATTTTCTTGATTTGACGCGTTTCCAGCAACTTGCCCAGGCCAAAGC
>JBKJJC010000342.1:0-4111 GCA_046598245.1 Rhodoferax sp. | reverse complement strand
TCGCTGCTGATGCAGGAGCAGGTCGAGGTCTATGCCAAGTTGCTACGGGTATCGGAGGTGGGCGACCGTTTTGAGTATTGCATCGAGTTCACCTCGATTGACAGCCAGGCGCAGCAGACCTTGAAAGAGTTCATAGACCGGCTGGTGGAGATCAAATAGCCGGCCCGTCAGGCGGGTAGTCCTGACGGTAGTGTCACGGTAAAGACGGTCCCCGTTCCTGGCTGGCTTTGCACGGTGATGTTTCCACCATGCAAGTCCACCGCCTCCTTGATGATCGCCAGCCCAAGGCCGGTACCGGCAATAGACCCCACGTTACTGGCCCGGTGAAACGATCCAAACAAATGCGCCAGTTCGTCACCCGGAATACCAATGCCTTGGTCGGCGACGGTGAACACGGTGCTGGGGCCGACGCGTGCCACGTCGAAGCGCACCGTACCCCCGGCGGGTGAATACTTGATCGCGTTGGACAACAGGTTGCCAAGGATGTGGGTCAGCAGCTTGGGATCAAACGAGCCGCTACCCAAATCGGGTGCGATCGACAGGTTCAATTGGCAGGTCGACTCGGGGTACCTGGCAGCGACTTCGTCTACCAAGCTTTTGCACAGCGCTGCAAGGTCAATGGGCTGGGGGTGAAACTCCAACATCCGTGCCTGTGCCTTGCTCAGCAAAAGTACACGGTCTAGCATGTGGGTCATGCGGTGGACACCCGTTTCGATACTCTGGATGACAGCGGCCTTCTCGTTCGCAGGCAAACGATCACTGTAGTATTTGATCAACTCCGTGGATGACAGGATGGTCGCCAACGGGGTGCGGAACTCGTGACTGGTCATTGCAACGAAGCGGTTTCGCACGTCGTTGAGTTCTTGCTGCTTCGCCAATGCGCGGCGTGTGTCATCTTCTGCCTGTTTGCGCTCGGTTATGTCCGACACAAATGAAAGCGTGGCCGGTAAGCCACCCCACTCAACCATCGTCGTGGAGATTTGTACCCATATCGGTTTCCCAGATATGTGCCGCACGCGAAAGTCGGTCTTGGGCGGTACATCTTCACCTTGCAAACGGCGTGCGTAGTTGCTTTGGATCAGATGACGGTCTTCCTCATAGACGAACGGAAGGAAGTCGTGCCCCAGAACTTCCTCCGCGCTGTAGCCGAGCAGATTGAACAACGCGGGGTTGGCGAAGGTGAATTTGCCATCCTGGATGACGATCATGCCTTCACCAACGTTATTCACCACCTGCCGGTAGTGCTCCTCCGAACTGCGCAATGCATCTTCTGCCGCAATGCGCTGACTGATATCGGTAATGGAAGCAATGAACCGTATGGCATAACCCTGGGTGTCGCGTATGGAGGACCCGAACGCTTCGATCCAAACATAACTGCCATCGGCTCGGCGGAGTCGGTATTCGATGAGTTCGTGCACATCGAGCGCGCCCTGGCGCTGCTGGGTGCCAAGCACATGCTCGCGGAAGCGGGTCTGCACGCGCTCTCTATCCTCGGGGTGTACGAGTTCGAAAAAGTCGGGCCAGTCGGTCGTGTCTGTGTCGGCAGCGTGTAGCAGGATTTCTTTGAAGCGCGGCGAATAGTAGACGGTGCGCGTAACACCCGCCCAGTCCAGGATGCCTGCTTTGCTGGCCCGCAACAGCAGTTCAAAACGGACCTGTTCGTTGTCCAAGGCTTGCTTCAGTGTCGTGCGCTCGGTGGTGTCAGTGCTTGCGATCAATACACCCAAAAGCTTGCCGCGTGAATCGGCCATGGGCGTTCGCGTCTGCATGTAATTGCGGCCCTGCAGTTGGAAGTCGGTCGGCGCCATGGTGACGCCGGGGTCCAACGCCATGGCCGCACGGTCCATGGCGAGCAAGTTGTCAGCAACGTCGCGGGATGCACGGTCGCGCGGGCTCGTCCCTATGACACCATCGCGCCGGACTCCGAAGTACTTCTCCCAAGTCTTGTTGGCGTATTGGTAGCGCCCCTCGGGATCACGCATGGACAGCGCCACCGGCGCCAAATCCAGCATGTCGGCCGTGAACTTAGCCTGGTCAATGGCGCGTCTTGCTGCGACATCCAGGGCGAGCGTTGCGCGCCCTCTCAGAATCAGGCCGGGCACGAACACAAATGCGACCAAACATGCAGTAACCATGCCGGTTGGATCTAAGAGGTCGAGCAGCAGGGCGGCATAGACAAGTACCATGAGCCCGCTGAGCCAGGGCCACAGGGTATGCCGATCCCGCACTAGCAGCGCCACTACAAAGCAGGCAAGCCACGGCAAGGCCAAGTACGCGCTCCACTGTCCAGCAGGGCTTGCGCGCCCCAAGAGCAGGCTTGCCGACAGGCTGGCTAGAAACAGAGAGAGCCAAAGGGCGACTAAGTTGCGCCTACGTGCGGTCAACATCAGCATGGAAGCCATTGCCATGGTACCGACTGCGCCGCCGAGCACCAGTTCTTGCGGTAGAGCCGTCATGGTGACTTTGAAAAACGGATAAGCACAGCGTTAGCGTCCGGTAGATGAATCAAAGCGCCTTGTCCGGAAAGGAGGCCCTATAAACCGCGCACTTCTTGGCAGTCATCGGTGAGGATAGAAATGTCAGCCGCATACGGTCAAGTATGCCACCCAAAATCGGCGCTCCACTGCGGTCCAACCCATAGGGTATGTACACGCCATAATGGGCAGAATTTAACGTTGGTCCGATTGATCCGTGGAGGCTGTTAAACATGAATCTCAGTGCCTTGTTGGCTCAGCACTTCCACCTGCCCAGCATTCCCAAGGTCGTGGCGCTGTTGCTGACCGAGCTGGAGCGACCCGAGGTGGATTTGCGCAAGATCACCCAGCTCATCAGTACCGATCCGGCGCTGACCACTCGGCTGTTGCAGTTGGCCAATTCCGATTTTTTTCAGCTCCAGGGCAAGATCAGTAGCGTGTCGGAGGCACTGGCCGTGCTGGAGTTGGCCCATATCAAAACCATGGCCCTGGCGGCTGCCGGTGCCACCTCGCCCAAAGCTGTGCCCGGCATTCAGCTGGCGCAATTTTGGCAATACAGTCTCAACGTGGGCAAGGTCTCGCGCGCTTTAGCAGGTCTGGTGCGGCAAAACCAGCAGGCCGCTTTCACCTGTGGCCTGATCCACGCGATTGGCGAGCTGGCCATGCACCTGGCCATGCCAGACACGATGGCCGTGTTGAATCTGGAGGTGCCGCCAATGGATGCCCGGCGCGCCCGCCTCGAGAGGCGTGAGTTGGGCTATTGTTATGCCACGGTGGGCGCAGGTTATGCCCGCATGTGGAGCTTTCCCAAGCCCATGGTGGATGCACTGGAGCACCAGTACGCTCCTTTTGAGAACAACGTGTACGAACCATTGGCCGGTGTCATTCACCTCGCGTGCTGGCGTGCCCGCGCCCGCGAGGCCAATATGGACGAACGGGCCATGGCCGTGACCTTTCCCGATTCGGTGGGTGTGGCGCTGGACCTCGATATTGACGCCGTGCTGCAGCAAGACCCGTTCGACTGGGCTGCACACACCTGAGACTTGGCGGGGCAGACCAGCGTGAAACGATGCTCTGTCCTCCACTGATTGAAATATGCAAGCACTCCACATCCATGCCGGCCCGCTGGCGCGCCAAACCATTGCCAAAAATGGTCTACAACCCAGCGCTGTGCGCACCATTCCCGCCGCCGCGGGTGGCCCCAAGGGGCTGGTACTGGGTGCGCTGGACCGATTTATATTTGGCGATTGGCTCAGTGGCTCCACCCAACCGGTTGATCTGGTCGGTGCATCGATCGGCGCTTGGCGCATGGCCACGGCCTGCCTGAACCAGTCTGCGTTTGGCTTTCCGCGGCTGGAGCATGACTACATCCACCAACACTACGAACTGCCACCGGGGCAAAAACGCGTCAGCGCCGCCATGGTCAGTGAGTTGTTTGGTCAGAATCTGCAGGCTTTTTACAGCGGGCGGGTGGCGGAAATCTTGCAGCATCCGCGTTACCGGCTGCACGTACTGACCTCGCGCGGTCGCCATCTGCTGGGCACCGAGCACAACCTGCGTACACCTCTTGGCTACTTCGGCGCTTTTGTGACCAATGTGGTGCGCCGCAAGGCGATGGGGGCTTGGTTGGAACGGGT
>JBKJJC010000330.1:0-12161 GCA_046598245.1 Rhodoferax sp. | reverse complement strand
GCGGGCTCCTCCTTTACCTGCGCAGAACGCCCTGCCGCCCAGACGCCTAGCTTTCGACCGCCTGCAGCAGAGTTGCCAGGCGTTGCAATGCGTGCTGCACCGTGGCGGCGCGCACTTGGGCACGGTCGCCGGCAAAATGCTGAACTTCGCTGACTATCCCGGCCGGTGTAGCCCAGCCCAGCCATACAGTTCCCACCGGCTTGGCGGAGCTACCACCGCCTGGTCCGGCCACTCCGGTTACGGCCACGGCCACCTGGGCGGCGGAGTGTTGCAGCGCACCTTGCACCATGGCGCGCACCACCTCTTGGCTGACCGCGCCGTAGTTGTTGATCAGGGCGGCGTCTACCCCCAGCATCTCGGTCTTGGCGGCGTTGGAGTAGGTGACAAACCCCCGATCAAACCAGTCGCTAGAACCGACAATGTCGGTACAGCAAGCGGCTATCAATCCACCGGTGCAGCTCTCGGCTGTTGCCAGCTTCCACTGGTGATTTATAAGAAAACTGGCCACTAGCCCCCGTGAAATATGGGTATGTTGCTCACTATTTTGTAGCAAATGGGGGGTTGGTGAAGGGTTCACGTGGCAAACCTCCACATGGCGATAACCAGCACCGTGCATCCTGCTGCCACCAGGTCGTCCAGCATGATGCCAAAGCCCGCCTTGCGCCAGGCGGCGCGGTCGGTGGCCGGGTCCAGGTGGTGGTACAGCGCGTCGGCCCAGCCCACGGGGCCGGGCTTTACCGCGTCAAAATAACGGAACAGGCCAAACGCCATCACCTGGCCGACCAGCCCGGTGGGCATCACCAACCACAGCACGAGCCAGAAGGCCACCACCTCGTCCCACACAATACTGCCGGGGTCCAGCACGCCCATGTTGCGGGCGGTCACGGTACAGGCCCACCAACCCAAAGGCAGCGACACGCCGATCAGCAGTGCCCAGCGCAGGTCGTTCATCCACGGCGTCAGCGCCCAAAAGGCTATCCAGGCCCACAGTGTGCCGGCCGTGCCGGGCGCAATGCGCGACAGGCCCGAGCCAAAACCCAGCGCCAACCAGTGCGCGGGGTGCGACACCATGAACCGCCCGCTGGGCCGGGCCATGGGCGGGGGGCGGCCGCCATCCAGCGGGAATACGGTCACCGGGTCGGCAAACGGGTCGGGTCGGGTAATAGGGGTCATGGGCGCGGCAGCTGCGCCAGGTAGGCATCTAGTTTTTCACAGTTGGCGGCGTCAGGCATGCGTGTGCTCCGGTTGAAGCACGCACTTTAGCAGTAGCGCAAAGGGCGCCGTAGGTAAGCGCTGGGGCTAGCGCTTATTGCTTGTGCGGGTTGTTTGGCGCGGGGTCATGTCAATACGCACCCACCCGGTTCACACTAAGCCGCGACTCACCGAGCAGATTGCTGCCCACGCGGTTGTCGGTGCCTCCTGGCGGCACGGCAGGGGTGGTCGGCAACTCTGCCCAGGAAAAATTCGGGATGGCGGCAACGCTGAACGTGGTGACGTTGCCACCAGCCTGTGGCCGCCAGTCGCCTGCTGCCGCGTTAACGAGTTGCGGCTCCACCATGTTGATGCTGTTTTCTGCCCGCAGCAAGGCCTCGGTGCAGGTGGCATGGCTCGCCGGGCACGGGCCATTGGCGTCACTGCTCTCAATGCCCAAGGGGTGATTTGACGGCCCGTTCCAGATCAGGTTGCCCCGCAATATCAAGCCCGCATCGCTACGCGAGCCCGCAGGCACGCCACTGGCAGCCGGGTTGGTCAAAGTGCCAAAAATCTGAAATTGCTGCCACTGGCTTTGCGTGCCCGCGGGGTTGTAGAAAATATTGTTCAACACCAACACGTTGCGGTTAGGTATGAGGACGGCATTGCTGCCGTTGTCAACCACCGTAGTGCCCCAACCACCCGCCGTCAAGAACTGTTGGCAACGCTCTCGCCCGGCGTCTCCAGGCCTTCCATCGCAACTGCGCAGGCCCGCCACGGCTTCAAATACGTGGCTGCGACTGCCTATGCGGTAAAAGGTGTTGTGGGCAAAGAGCACATTGAAGGCACCTTGCGCGCCAATGGCCGCGCCCTCGACGTTGTGCACGATGTTGTTGATGAAGCGGATGTCATAGGCTTCGTAGTGCAGCCAAGGCGAGGTCATGAACTGAAAGCCCGTGCCTTGCCCGGCGGTGAACCCACCCGTGCCACAGTTGGTAAAAGTGTTGCCTTCGATTCGCAAATAGGCCGAGCCCCCCTTGGCGTATTGGCACCAGTCGCCAGCGTTGTGAATACGGTTGCCCAACACGTGCCCGTATTGCACGCCCACATAGTCAATCGCATTGTCCCAAGCGCCAGAAATGTCGTTGCCCTCCAGGTAAACGTTTTGCGACTGGTTGATTTTGATCGTCTCTTGCGCCACCCGCGCGCCACCGCTCAGCACGCTGTCGCGCACCAATAAATACTGGCATTGCTCGCAGTGCAGGGCATCACCCGCAGGCTGCGGCGTGATGTTCAGATTGATGAGGTAAAGATAACGAACATCAAACACGTTCAAGTCGCCACCCAGGGTCACGGTGCCCGCTTGGTTCGCCGTGATGATGATCGGAAACGCGCGGCTGCCATGTCGCGCATCCATGTAGTTGGGTAAGCTGGCTTCCGGGTAGGTGCCAGGGGCCAGCAAGATGCGGTAGCCTGTGTTGGTTAGAGTACCCCGGGGAATTTTTTGCCAAGCGGCAGTCAACGTGCGCAAGGGCGCCTCTGCGGTTAGGCCGCTGTTGGTGTCGCTGCCATTGGTGTCCACATAGAGGGTGGTGAGGGTGGGCTCGCCTATGTCATAGCGGCCCGTACCCGTACTCGGGGGTTGGGCAACTGGCGGGCTAGTGACGATAGGGGCGGGGGGAGAAACAACGGGGGAGGGCTGCGTTGCGCTTGGTCCACCCGTGCTTGCACCGCCTCCACCACCACACCCCATAAGCAGCGCTGCCAACACCCAGGTTGAAACAAACGCGCTGATCTGCAATACACGTGTCATAGGAAGGCCCATAAAGTCTTATGAAGATATCGGCTGCCCTGAAGAAAACTGAATAGTCATTGGCGCATCCCGCTGCAGCAATTAACAGCTGAAGGGTTACTTCGCCAACGCACATTCAATGTGGCTTCCCGCGCTCTCGGTTGCACACCGCATGGCTGATAGCCAAATTTTCCAGGTGGCTGTTGCCGCCCTCACTCAGGGGCTTGATGTGCTCCAGCGTCGCGTCAACCCGAGCTACCGGTTGGCCGCAGACCCAGCAGGGCACCACGCCATGCAGCTGGCGGGCCACGGTTTTGTAGATCTTGTCGCGGGTGAGGCCCAGTCGGCTCATGGTGCAGACGGCGTGTCGGGGGTGATGGATTTGAAGTGGTCGAAAGACGCGAAGTGGTTGGCCACTGGAGCGCCCTGCGCGTCTACCAGGCGCAGGCCGGTTTGCGCGTCGATGCGCCCAATGCGGGTGACGGGTGTGGCACTGGCCTGGGCCGCGGCTAATACGGCGGCGTGGTGTGCAGGCGGGGCGCAAAACACCAGCTCATAGTCGTCACCACCGGCCAGTACATACTGCAAAGCGGCATTGCCAGACGATTTTGGGTCAAACTGGCCTCTAGCCCCCGATAAATATGCTTGTGTAGCTATCAAATTAATAGCTATCGAGGTGTCCAGCGTTGCCCCTACGCCAGAGCGCTGCAGGATGTGGCCCAGGTCGCCCAGCAGCCCGTCGCTGATGTCGGCCGCTGCGGTGGCCACGCCGCGCAGCGCCAGGCCCAGCGCCACGCGGGGTGTGGGTTGCTCCAGCCGCAAAAGCGCCGCCGCGAGAATATCGGGCGCTACGTTGATGTGACCCTGCAGTGCCTCCAGCGCCAGGCGCGCATCGCCCAGCGTGACGCTGACATAAATATCGTCACCCGCGCGTGCGCCATTGCGCAGCAGCGCCTGCCCGGCGGGTACCTCGCCAAACACGGTGATGCAGATGTTCAGCGGCCCCTGCGTGGTGTCACCGCCCACCAGTTCGCAGCCGTGTTCATCGGCCAGCGCCAGCAGGCCCTGTGCAAATGGTTCTAGCCAGGCAGCATCGGCCGTGGGCAGTGACAGCGCCAGCGTAAACGCCAGCGGTCGCGCACCACATGCGGCCAGGTCGCTCAGGTTGACCGCCAGCGCCTTGTGGCCCAGGCGGCGCGGGTCTGCATCGGCAAAAAAATGGCGGCCAGCCACCAGCATGTCGGTGGAGATGGCCATTTGCATGCCGGGGGCGGGTTGCAATATTGCGCAGTCGTCGCCGACGCCCAGCACCGCGCGCGGCGTGGGGCGGGTGAAGAAGCGCTGGATCAGTTCGAACTCGCCCATCATCAATGCGCTGTCTCTCAGCCTTCTTCGCGCGCCGGGAACAAAAAGCTCAGGGGTGCCTGGCGCAGCCGCTGCAGCACCGCCCGGCGTATGCGCACGCGGCCTAGGCTGGTCACGCTATGGGCTTGTAAAGCCACCCGGAACGCCAGGTAAAAACTCACGCCCAGGTTGAGTGCACCGATGAACGGAATGCTGGCCACCGCCCACCACAGCGCGGGGTTGCGCACCACGTCCCAGCCCAGGCTGGCGCAGGCGGCAGCCAGCTGGCCGGTGGACAGGGTCACGTGGCGTACGTCCAGCCCCAGGCCCAGAAATCCGAATACGGCTGGCAGAAGTCCCAGCATGAATCCCAACGATATGTTGGACGCAAAGCCCGAGATGTTGCTCCGCATGAACAGCGCCCAGCGGTCGGCCCGGGCCACGCCCAGGCGCCGGGTAATGTGCGGGTTGTAGCGCAAGGCCGAGTCCAGCCGGTGCAGTACAAACCAGTTTTCCACCCAGCCCGCGAAGATGCTAGCCGCAAACAGCAGCACGCCGGTGAAGGCCGCAAAGAGCAGGCAGGGACCCAGCAGCGCCAGCGATTGGAAGACATAGGTCGCTGACTCCGCGCCGATCATGGGTTTGCCGGTGATCAGTTGTATGGCACCCGAGATCAGCAGCACCAGCGGGAACACGGCCACCACATTGCCCAGTACCGCCGCCACCTGCGAGCGCACCAGGTGGGTGACTTCGTCCACAAAGGCCTGCATGGCACTGGCGTCGGAAAAATCGCGCAGTTTGGCCGCCATGGCAGGTGCCGTCATGGCCGGCTGCTTGGTGGCCAGCGTGCAATGCAGCAACTGGATCAGCACAAAACTGGCGGCATACATCAGGCCCGACCAAAAGCCATTCCAGAAGGCCGTGAACCCGACGGCCATGATGGCGAACTTCAGGCCCGTGGTGAGTGCCGTCAACGCCCCACCGCCGGCCGCGCTTCGCAGCATGCCGCGGTATTGGCTGCGGGTGCGCGTGATGTAGTGCTCGCCCACCTCAGAGCTGCGTTCGGCCACCTTGGCAGCCAGCAGGGAGGTACTGTTGGCAAACAGGGCGCGCAGGCTGCGCTGGTCGTGGCCGACGTTGGCTAGGTGCGACATCAGCAGCGCCGTGTGCACGTGGGGCGGGTCGACCAGCAGGCAGTCCAATAAAGCGCGGATGCGCAGCACGCGCTCGCGCAATTGGCGCAGGCGAAACACCAGGTCTACCGAGATTCCATGTGCGTCCAGGTGGGTGTAAACCGTGGACGCTGCGTTGCGGCAGGCGTCCAGCCGGCTGCGAAAGTGCTGCACCGCCAGGGCCACATCGGCGCCCGAGCCTGTGCCGTCCAGTTGCGCCAGCCAGGCATCGCGCATGGTGTCAAAGTCGGCCGCCAGGTCATGGAAGGGGCTGGCGTCGCGGGCCCGCGCGCTCATGCGCAGGCGGATCTGGGGCGAAAATCCCGCTGCGCGGATCTGGCTGGTGCAAAAGGTCATGGCCTCCAGCAAGGTGTTTTGCCAGTAGGTCAGCTTCGGGTGGGCTTGGCCGTGGGGCCCGGTTGCCGGGGCACTGAGCACATCGGCCAGGCGTTCCAGGTAGGTGCCGGGCAGGGCGGCCAACCAGGTTGCGTCCAGCGAGGTGGGCATCAGCAGCGCAAACAGCTCGGAGGCGTCCGAGGTCTCGGGGGACACCGGCAGCAGTTTGTAGTGCAGCCGCTCCACGAACTCGCTGACGAAGGCATTGCGCGACGCAAATCCGTAGTCGGACAGCAGGGTGGTGCCGTCGACCGTGCCGATCAGCGTTTGCCACCAGACCTGCAGGCGCAATGCGGTGGCGGGGTTCGCCTCCACAGCAGCGATCAACAGGCCCACACGCGCCACCGCGGCGTCGGCTGAACTGCCGTCGCCGCGTATCCAGTCCATCAGGCGGATCAGCCACAGGTGGCGTTGCACCTGGTTGGCGTCGGCGTCCATGGTGTCCAGCAGGTACAGCAGCGCCGGCTGCTCGGAAGAAGGGGGGGCAGGGCGCTCGGGGCGCTCAGAGGTGAGGGTCATCAGTGCAGGATGCGCGATCCGCCCACGCCGGACTCTCCGCTCAGCGCGTCCAGCACAAACATGGGGACATCGGCTTCAAATTTTTCACCGTCTTCTCCTACACAAAAAAAACTGCCGTGCATAGTGCCGGTTGGGGTGCGCAGGCGTGTGCCGCTGGTGTATTCAAAGGCTTGGCCGGGCTTGAGCAGCGGTTGCTGGCCGACCACCCCCAGACCTTTGACCTTTTCGGTGTGGCCATTGGCGTCGTTGACGTTCCAGGTGCGTGCGATCAGTTGGGCGGGCACCTCTCCGGTGTTGGTAATGGTGATGGTGTAAGCAAAGACGTACTGGCCCTGGTCCGGGGCGGACTGGTCGGGCAGGAATTGCGGTAAAACTTCGACAGAAAATTGATACTTGGGCATGGGGGCAATGCTATCCGGTCTTGGGGGCCTGGAAGTTAGACCCTTTTTTCCCCACTCCCCCCAGCCCCCTCGCCCCGCCGGGCGAGGGGGAGCCTATACGGACAGCCGATTTGGTTGCGTCGCGCCGAATAGGGCCTTACGGGCGGTGCGTTGTCGTCGAGCTTGGGGCGGTTTGGTGCGGGAGCGTTGTTGGTTAAATTGACCGCTAGCCCCCGTGTAATATGCGTTTGTTGCTTCTAAATACATAGCATATAGAGCTGTCCACTCCGGCGCGCGGAACTGCGACCGCCGAATTGTGGCCCAGCAGTAACGGTGGAAACGTCACGTCCGTAATTCCGCATTCGGCGCGACAAAGCCAAATCGGCTGTCCGCCTTAACTCCCCCTCGCCCAGCGGGGCGAGGGGGCTGGGGGGAGTGGGGAGAACGCCCAGCCCTAACTGATTAAACTAAACCCATGACCTTCCGAATCGCCCCCTCCATACTCTCCGCCGACTTCGCCCGCCTGGGTGAAGAAGTTCAAAACGTGATTGCAGCGGGTTCCGACTGGATCCACTTTGACGTTATGGACAACCATTACGTGCCCAACCTGACGTTTGGCCCCATGGTCTGCCAGGCCTTGAAGCCCCATGCCAAAACCGCCGCCGGTGTGGCGGTGCCGATTGATGTGCACCTTATGGTGTCGCCGGTGGACGCACTGGCCGCAGCCTTTGCCGAGGCCGGGGCGGACTACATCAGCTTCCACCCCGATGCCGCGGGCCACGTTCACCGCAGCATCCAAGCCATCAAGTCCAA
Organism: Rhodoferax sp.; assembly: GCA_046598245.1. Taxonomy (GTDB): domain Bacteria; phylum Pseudomonadota; class Gammaproteobacteria; order Burkholderiales; family Burkholderiaceae_C; genus Allorhodoferax. Next base: position 4,554 of record JBKJJC010000330.1, on the reverse strand, counting down.
GGGCGTCAAGGCCGGTTTGGTGTTTAACCCGGCCGAACCGCTGGATGTGCTGGACTGGGTGATTGACGACATCGACCTGGTGCTGATCATGAGTGTCAACCCCGGTTTTGGTGGCCAGAGTTTCATCGACTCGGCGTTGCGCAAAATCGAGGACGTGCGCCGCCGCATCACCTCCAGTGGTAAAGATATTCGCCTCGAAGTAGACGGCGGCATCAAAGTGGACAACATCCGCCGCGTGGCCGATGCCGGGGCCGACACCTTTGTGGCGGGCAGCGCCATTTTCGGAAAACCAGATTACAAAGGCGTGGTTGATGCCATGCGCCTGGCCCTGGCCCGCGGCTAAAACGTTTCCCCGTCGTCGTCACCAAAGACTGTGTAGCGCAATTTCATTCGCCCAAAAAAGCGAAAAAGCCCGCAAGCGCTAGGCTTGCGGGCTCTTGAGTCGATAGGCCGACGTATTACTTTATGCCCAACATCGCGTCTTTGAGTAGGAAGTCGGCCGGTGCGGCACCAAACCAGATGGACATCATGGCCTTAAAGAACTCGGGTTCCTTGAAGGGTTCACCTTGCACTTTACCCTTGGCAGTTACCACCATACCGGTGCCAGGTATCCAGTCCATGGTGATGACGTCGCCCGGCACCAAAACCTTGTTGACCGTGAAAATTTCACCCATACGAATCAGGCCGGGGATCAGTTTGGACATTTCGGACTTGGAGGCGTTGTCTTCCACACCTCGTGTCAACAGTTTGCCAAAGGGGCCGCCCTCCACTTCGCGGAGCATGGTCATGGACAGGCGTTTCGGGCCGGGGGCTGCTACCAATTCCTCCAGCGAACCAACCTTTTTGCTGGTGTACAGGTCGCCAACATAAACCTTAGACGGCCCTTTGAAACGTGTGCCGGCTCCGTTGAGCCGCAACGTTGCGCCGCCAACCACCGCAGTTTCCTGAACCTTGACGCCGTGGATGACGGTGGGTTCGGCGCTGGCCGGAACGCCAACACAAAGAGCCACTGCCAGCAACAGCGTAGGTTTAATCAAGTGCATAGTTTGTTCAATAAAAAAAGTGGATCGTCGTTCAGCAGACGATAGCAGAGAGCCGTGCGGCTTGTGATGCAACCAGTCGATTACGACATGTCACCCAGCAGGTTTTCCTTCAGCTTCCAGTAGGCCGGTTGTGGACCCAGCCAGATGCCCATCAGGGCTCTGAAAAATTCGGGTTCCTTAAACGGCTCAGTCGTGACCTTGCCTTTTACGGTGATAACTAGGCCTGTACCGGGAATCCAGTCCATTTCGATCGTGTCACCGGCGACAAACCCCTTGTGCTCTGTGAACAGGGCCCCCATTTTTAGCAAGCCAGGAATCAGCTTGGACACTTCGGCCTTCGCGTTGTTGTCTTCCATGCCCCGCGTCAACAGCTTGCCAAAAGGGCCGGCTTCTATCTCGCGCGTCATGACCAGGCGCATGCGCTTGGGCCCGGGTGCAGCTAGCAATTCTTCCAAGTTGTTGATTTTTTTGGTGGTGTAAAGCTCACCCACATAGACCTTAAAAGGGCCTTTGAATCGAACGCCGGCGCCATTGAGCTGCAGTTTGGTGCCCGCAACGGTCACGCTATCTTCAACCTTGACGCCTGCAATGTCTATGGTTGCCGCCAGTGCGGCACCCGCCAACAGCAGCCCCAAACTTACAACCAGCATTTTTTTGATAATTCGCATGTTAGTCCCCGTCTTTAAAGTGAAATTTCGTTCGTTTTGATGCATGGATTCTGCGCCGTTTACATCTTGCAACACCCTAGGGTTTTCTCGGGGGTTGCCCCGATTTGGTGCGTAAACGGACGCATCGCTCGGTTTGATACACTGGCTGCATGTTCGTTCACCATATTTTTATTTCGGGTTGTAACGACCGGGGAGCCTGGCCCTGGCGTACCTGGACCGCCATGCCCGAATCCGTGGCTGCGCCACACGCCTGAATTTTCAGCCGAACATTGCGCAAGTCCCTACGGATTTTGCGCGACCAAGCGGCACGGACCACCACTCCGACACCTTGCGCGCACCCAGTCTTCCCCGGCGAATATCCTTGTTGGGGAATCGGTTTGAATGAAACGCTACCGGTCTGAACCTGCCGAGCGTTGGTGGCACGTCAGTGTTGCCTTGCAATGAGAGGACTCCAACCCGTGATTTCCAAATCCGAATTTCAAGCCTTAGTCTCCCAGGGTTTCAACCGCATCCCGCTGATGGCGCAGGCTTTTGCCGACCTAGAAACGCCACTATCCCTGTACCTCAAACTGGCCCATACCACGGGTCAACTGGCCGACCCCGACAGCGGAAAATACAGCTTTCTGTTGGAATCAGTGGTCGGCGGCGAGCGTTTTGGGCGCTACAGCTTCATTGGTCTGCCCGCCCGCACGCTCTTACGCGCCAGCGGATTTGGTGCCGACGCCCGTACCGAGGTTGTGACCGATGGCGTGGTGGTGGAAACATCAACTGCCAACCCGCTGGACTTTATCGCCAGCTACCAAAAGCGCTTCAAGGTCGCGCTGCGGCCCGGCTTGCCGCGTTTTTGCGGCGGCCTGGCAGGTTACTTTGGCTACGACGCGGTGCGCTACATCGAGAAAAAGCTACAGGACTCTTGCCCGCCCGACGAGCTGGGCTGCCCCGACATCCTGCTGCTGCAATGTGAGGAGTTGGCTGTTATCGACAACCTGTCGGGCAAGCTGCACCTGATCGTGTATGCCGACCCTGCACAGCCCGATGCCTATGTACGTGGCGGCCAGCGCCTGCTGGCGCTCAAGGAGCGATTAGCCCAAGCGGTGAGTATCCCGGCCGTCAAACCCACGCAAAGCCACGCGGCCCAGCGCGACTTTGCCAAGGCCGACTATATTGCCGCCGTGGAGCGGGCCAAGGAGCTGATTGCCGGGGGTGATTTCATGCAGGTGCAAGTGGGCCAACGCATCAAGAAGCGCTATACCGAGTCGCCGCTCTCGTTGTACCGGGCGCTGCGCTCGCTGAACCCGAGCCCTTATATGTACTACTACCACTTCGGGGATTTCCACGTAGTGGGGGCGTCGCCGGAGATATTGGTGCGACAGGAGTTGGTGACGGCTGGTGATGCGGTATCCACAAAAATAACGATTCGGCCCTTGGCCGGTACGCGGCCGCGCGGTGCTACGCCCGAACTGGATAAGGCCGCAGAAGAAGAATTGGTGGGTGACCCCAAGGAGCGCGCCGAGCATGTGATGCTGATCGACCTGGCGCGCAACGACATTGGTCGCATCGCCAAGACCGGCAGCGTCAAGGTGTCCGATGCCTTTTGCGTGGAGCGTTACAGCCATGTCATGCACATCGTCAGCAACGTCGAGGGCACGCTGTTGGATGGCATGACGAGCATGGACGTACTCAAGGCCACGTTCCCGGCCGGCACGCTGACCGGTGCACCCAAGGTGCATGCCATGGAACTGATCGACCAGCTAGAGCCGACTAAGCGCGGCCTGTACGGTGGCGCCTGCGGCTACCTCAGCTATGCCGGTGACATGGATGTGGCGATTGCCATCCGCACCGGCATCATCAAGAACCAGACCTTGTATGTACAGGCCGCCGCCGGTGTGGTGGCCGACAGCGTGCCAGAACTGGAATGGAAAGAAACCGAGGCCAAGGCCCGCGCGCTCTTGCGGGCCGCCGAATTGGTTGAGGAGGGATTGGAATAATGAAACCCCAAGCAATTGAACAGGTGCAGCACTGCACCACGATGACCGACGTGCGCCGCTGTGTCGACGCACTGGACGATGTGCTGGTGCCCCTGCTGGTGCAACGCAGTGGCTACATGACGCAGGCCGCCCGCATCAAGCAGGAAGAAAACCAGGTCCGCGACGAGGCCCGCATAGAAGCGATCGTCGACCGCGTGCGCGTGATGGCGCTGGCAGAGGGAGGTGAGCCCGCTGTCATCGAGGCCATCTACCGCAGCATGATGGAAGTCTGCATTTCTTTTGAGCACCGTGAGTTTGCGCGGCTGCGGCAGGGGGATATGAGCGGCGCCGGGCCGTCCCAAGGCGCGAGGGACCCCTCGGGGGGCAGCGCAGTACACGCAGTGACTAGCGTGGGGGTGACAACACCATGAAACTCGTCATGATCGACAACTACGACAGTTTTACCTACAACATCGTCCAGTATTTCGGTGAACTGGGTGCAGAGGTGGAGGTGTTCCGCAACGACGAGATCACCATCGAGGGCATTGCCGAGCGCAGACCGGACCGGCTGGTGGTGTCCCCCGGACCTTGCTCGCCGGCCGAAGCGGGCATCTCGGTGGCGGCCATCCAGCACTTCATGGGCAAGTTGCCGATTTTGGGTGTCTGCCTGGGCCACCAGAGTATTGGCGCGGCGCTGGGCGGCAAGATCATCCGAGCCCAGCAACTGATGCACGGCAAAACCAGCACCATCACGACCACGCAAGAAGGCGTTTTTGCCGGCCTGCCCAAGCAATTCACGGTGAACCGCTACCACTCGCTGGCGATCGAGCGCGCCACTTGCCCGCAGGAACTGGCCGTCACTGCCTGGACGGATGA
>JBKJJC010000154.1:0-17838 GCA_046598245.1 Rhodoferax sp. | reverse complement strand
GCAGCGGCTTGCCTTGCGCGTCCAGGTTGATGACGGTGCCGCGCTGGGTGGTGACGGCCACGCCCTGCACGGTTTCGCGTGCGCCGGGGTTCTCTTGCCACAGGCGCTGGCAGGCGGTGCAGACGGCTTGCCAATAGTCCTCGGGGTCGTGCTCTGCCCAGCCCGGGTGTTCGGAGAAATACGCCTCCAGGTGCACCTGGGCCTTGGCGACGATATTGCCTTGCAAATCAAACAGCAGTGCGCGCACGCTCTGGGTGCCGTTGTCTATGGACAGGATGGTGGGCTTAGACATGGGGGCTCCCCGAAGTGGTGGTCACGGTGGTGTCGTAGGGCTTGGGGCTGTAATGCTGTTGCCACAGCGCGCGATAGGCGGCCTGCTCGCACTCCCAACGCGCATCGTCCCAACCCAGTTCGGCTTGGCAGATGGCACGTATGCGCGGCAGATGGTCCACGCCGCCACCGCGCAGCAGCAGCCCCAAACGCGTGCGGCGCAGCAGCAGGTCTTGCAGGTGCACAACCGCCTCATGGCGCGCGGCCCAGCGCAACTCGACCCACAGGGTCTCGGTGCCGGGTATGGTGTGCAGTTCGGCATCACCCTGCGCCGCAGCTACCACCTGCGCCGCTAGTGCGCCGTAATGGCCTTGCAGACGCTGGCGTTGTTGCGTGCGCAAACTCTTGTGGTTGGGCAATGCGGTACTGGGCTGCAGCAGCGTGGCGTCGGCCAGCGGTGGGTGTGCTAAGGCGGGCCACAGGTGTGCCAGGTGCCGCAGGGCGTCCAGCGCAATCAGTCGGAACGTGGTCAGCTTGCCGCCGGTCACGGTCAACAGGCCATGCTCCATCCAGACCGCGTGGTCGCGTCCTTCTTTGGATGGGTCGGCCTTGCCGGTGTCGATCACCGGGCGCACACCGGCATAGGTGGCGATCACATCGTCTTGCGTCAACTGCAACTGCGGAAACTGAAAGTGCAGCGCCGCCAGCAGGTAGCGCACCTCGGCAGCAGTGATGGTGGCCTCGGTCTGCAGATCGCCGCTGTGGTCAATGTCGGTCGTACCTACCAGCGTGGCACCCTCCCACGGATAGGCGAACACCGGGCGACCGTCCTCGGGGTGCATCAGGCTGACGGCTTGGGCAATCGGCAAACGCCAGGCAGGCAGCACCAAGTGGCTGCCCCGCAGCGGGCGCAACTTGGCCACCGCGCCTTGCTGTTGGCGCAAACGGTCGGCCCATGCGCCGGTGGCGTTGATGACCACTTTGGCAAGGGCCCGCAGGCTGGCTGAACCCTCTCCCATATCCGGGCCACCGTGCGCGACCCCAGCCGCGGCATCGCGCAGTTGCACGCCGCAAACCGCACCATCGGCGTTGTCGCCCACGCGCAGCAACTGCTGCGCTGCTAAGTAGTTGATGGCCACACCGCCGTGGCTGCGCGCCTCTTGCAACACGCGCAGCACCAGGCGGGCGTCGTCGGTCTTGGCATCGACGTAGCACAGGCCACCTTGCAAATCGGTGCGGCCAATGTTGGGGGCCAGCATCAGGAAGTCGTTGGCCGGGAAGTAGTGACGCGCCCTTTGACCCGCCAGCCGGTCATAAATCGCCAAGCCCAGTTGGAACATCCAGCGCCCGGGCTTGCGGCCCTTGTAGTCGGCAAAGGCAAAACTTTGCGGATCAACCAGACCAGCGGCTTCTGCCATCAAGCTCTGCCGCTCGCGCACCGAATCACGGGTCAGGCCCAGCTTGCCTTCCTTGAGGTAGCGCAAACCGCCGTGCACCAGCTTGGACGAACGGCTAGACGTGCCCCACGCAAAGTCGCGCTGCTCCACCAAGAGCGCACGCAGGCCACGCCTTGATGCCTCCAGCAGAATGCCAGCGCCGGTGATGCCCCCGCCGATGACGATGATGTCCCACGGCTGCGCGCTGAGTTGGGCCAGCAGTTGCGCGCGTTGCGCATCTGGCTGCGTCGCAACGTCGTTGGTCACCGACGAACCTTCGCCCTCGCGGGCTTCGGAGCGAGCTTGCTTGGGGCGGCCCGGCGCTGCGCTCATGCTTTATCAACAGGCAGCAGCTTGCCCGGGTTCATCATGCCTTCAGGGTCGAAATGCTGGAACAGGCTGCGCATGGCTGCAATACCCATCGCGCCCTTCTCTGCCGCCAGGTAGGGTGCATGGTCGGTGCCCACGCCGTGCTGGTGGCTGATGGTGCCGCCGTTGGCGACGATGGCCTCGCACACGGCGGCCTTCATGGTGCGCCAGCGCGCCAGGTCGGTCGCGTAGTCGCCCGACAGGCGGTAGACAAAGGTGGTGTAGACGCTGGCGCCTTGGGCGTAGAGGTGTGAGAGGTGCGTGTAGGTGTGCACACGTTCGCCGTCCTGCGCCAGCGCGTGGGTGGCTGCGCCTTCCAGTGCGCCCACCATGGGTGTGACGCGGCTCCAGTCGCAGGCGGTCTCCACGGTGTCGATGGCATAACCTTTGGCCCACAGCGCATTGCGCAAATAGACATTGCGGAAGCGGTTTTCTTTCCACTTCTTGCCCATGGCCTGGCCAATGGCCACACCCTGGTGGCGGCGCGCGATGCGCTTGGCGCTTTTAAGCGCGTGGGCAACGGTGTCCGCTTGGCCGCTGGCGCCAATCATCAGCAGGCATTTTTGTTCTTTGCAGCCGCGCAGGCTCAAGTAGCTTTCCAGCAGGCCAATCAGCTTTTTATGCCCCGCCATGGTCAGCGTAGTCAAAGTCTCCACGGTGTTAGACAGGCGCAGCATCGACAGCGGCAGCTTGGCCTGCACGATGGCGCGCACGGCAGTCTGCGCCTGCTCCCAGTTGGGGAAAAAGATGGTGTGAAATTCTTCGCGCGCGGGCAGCGGCGTGATGCGCACCGTGGCTTCGGTCAGCACACCCATACGGCCCTCGGAGCCCAGCACCATTTCGCGCAGGTCGGTGCCAGCGGCAGAGGCAGGAAAGGTCGCCACATTCAGCGTACCGACCGGCGTTTCCACCGAGCCACCGGCAAACAGTTGCTCGATGCGACCATAGCGCAGCGACTGCTGACCGGATGACCGCGTCACCACCCACCCGCCCAATGTGGAGTATTCAAACGACTGCGGAAAATGCCCCAGCGTGTAGCCATGCGCACGCAATTGCGCCTCCAAGTCCGGGCCCAGCACACCGGCGCCAAAGGTGGCCAGCTGGGCTTCGCGGTCCAGGTTGATTAGCGCGCTTAGGCGCGACAGGTTGATGTTGAGCACCGGTTGCCCGCCCGCGTCTGCCACGGTCAGATGCCCCACCACACTGGTGGCGCCGCCCACCGGTATCACCGACGCGCCACACCGCTTGGCGTATTGCAGCAGTTCACGCACCTGCTCGGCACTTTCGGGGAAGGCCACGCCATCGCTGACCGGCCCGACCTGGCCGCTGCGCATCTTCAACCAATCGGGCAGGCTATGGCCTAAGCTGTTGCACAGGCGGGTTTCGGGCTTGGTGTCCACCAGCGGGTGCGCGGGCAAGCGGCTCGCGGGAATGCCTGCACAGGCCTGGGTCAGCGTGGCGTCTGGCGTGGGCGTGCCAGCACCAATGCGTTGCGCCAAAAATTGCAGGGCATCTGCCTGCACGACGAGTTCAATGCTGTCGTCACCCCAACCGTTCCATCGCTTCATGATCCGCTCCTCGCATGTGTCGCGCAGCATGCATTGCTACACTGGCCGCCACTGTAGCCCCGCACGCCACGGCTGTATTGCGCTTTCATGACAAGGGATTGTTCTATCGTGCCAACCGACGCTGCCACTGCTGCTAGCCACCCCGCCAGTGGGCGGGTCGCGGGTGCGTACTTGCAGCCGCTGCTAGAGCTGGCGGTGGAGCGTGGCGTAAGCCTGCGGGCGCTGGCCACGGCGGCGGGTTTGCCCGAAAACGCCCTGTCGCCGGTGCCCGAGTCATTACCCGCCGCCGACTATGTGCGCCTGTTGGACGTGGGTGCCGAACTGGCCCAGCACCCGCACTTTGGCTTGCATGTGGGTGAACGCGTCAAGCTGGGAACCTACAGCGTTTACGGTTTGATTTTGCTGAGCTGCCGCGACTTTGGTCAGGTTTTCCAGCAAACCCTGCGCTACGAGGGCTTGGCTCATGACTTGGGGCGCTCCGAACTGCGCGTGCACGACGGCATCGCAGAGTACCTGTGGCATAGCCATTTCCCGCATGCCAGCCGACATCTGGCCGAAAGTGTCTTTGCCGGCGTGCGCGTTTTTGGCAACTGGCTGGCTGGCATGCAGCTGCCCACAGCACCCGTGTCCTTCACCCACCCTGCCCCAGCAGACACCAGCGAACACCACCGCCTGTTTGGCCCGGATGTGGCGTTTGGCGCCGCTACCAATAGCGCCAGCTTCGATGCCGCGCTGCTCGCGTTGCCGGTGCCCAACGCCGATGTCAGCCTGTACCCGGTGCTGCAACAACACGCCGAGCGCCTGCTGCAAGCCAAACTGCGCATGCAAGGCGACGGCGGCATCGTGGCCCAGGTGCGTGCCAGCGTGACGCGCAACCTGGCACAAGACCGTGCGCGTCTGGGCGCGATTGCAGACGATTTGAACCTCAGCCAACGCACGCTTCAGCGCAAACTGGCCGATGCGGGCGTCAGCTTTCAGCAAGTGATGGACCTGACGCGCAAGGAGCTTGCGCAGGGTTATTTACTGCAACGCAGTTTGGGCCTGGCGGACATCGCGTTTCTGCTGGGCTTTCAGGAGCAGAGTGCGTTCAACCATGCGTTCAAGGAATGGACCGGGGAAAGCCCGGGCAGTTACCGCGAGAAGCGAGGCGCAGCCTGAGGGCTTCTAGGTCATCAGCGCTACAGCACCCGCAAACGTAAAGAACGCCGCTGCGGTAGACACCAGAATAATCCGTGCAATACGCCCGTTGTCTGCCCCAAAGCGCTCGGCCAAAAGCGACACATTGCTAGCACTGGGCAGGGCTGCCAGCAACACCAGCACCGTGAGTGCAAAGCGGTCCAACGGCACGCCCAGCTGAATCGCTCCCGCGCCGACCAGCAATACCAGCAGCGGATGCAAAAACAGCTTAATGGCCGCCACCGGCACCACCTCCATCCAATGCACGGCATGGGCCTCGCCCGCTTGGGCCAGCATTTGGGACCGTGCCAGCACTGCGCCTATGGTGAACAGGGCCACCGGCGATGCGGCATCGGCCAGCAGGCCTACCGTCTGCACCACCGGCTTGGGAAATTCCAGTTGCAACGCGGACACCAGTGCCCCCAGCAGAATCGACCACGGCATGGGATTGGCGGCCACACCCTTGAGCGCGTTTTTGGCGGCCTGCCCGGCGGAAGCTTCACCCGCGCCGTGGCTGCCCAGACGCGACAGCGCAATACACAACGAGGTGGTGATCACCATGTCCACCAAAATCGTCACGATGGCGGGCCCTGCCGCCTTGGGGCCCAACAACGCCACCAACAACGGCACACCCATAAACCCCGTGTTGGGAAAGGCGCCAACCAGAGCACCAAAAGCGGCGTCGTTCCAGCCAATGCGCCCGTGCCGCGTGATGGCCACGACAAACCCCACCATGACCAAGGCGCACAGCAGGTAGGTCAGCGCCACACTGGGGTCCAGCAGTTGCGCGATCGGCGTGCTGGCGCCAAAGCGGTACAGCATGCAGGGCAGCGCAAAAAACAGCACAAAGGTGTTCAGGCCCGGTATAGCCGCAAGCGGCAACATGCCCCGGCGGGCGGCAATGTATCCGCATAAAACCAGGGCAAAGAAGGGAAATGTGACGGTAAGAATTTGCAGCACAGACCGATTGTCCGGTATTTCTGTGGGTCGCCCCAAACTGGACAGCATCAAAACGCTATCAGTTTCATAGCATAGTAGGTATATTCTACGGGGGCTAATGTCCAATTTCACTCAAAACCTTTCCGCAAACACCCAAATGCGCCTTTGCAAGCCTGCTTGCATCAGCGGCAACGGCACCCACCGCCAAACGCCCGCCCGGTAAGATGGCGCGTTCCTCTGTCCGTATTGCCCCGTCTGAATGTCCGCCGCTCCCTCCTCCCCCTCTTCTCCCACGGCCCACGGCCTGAACATTGCCCAGCAAGAGGCCGTGAACTACCTCCACGGGCCCTGCTTGGTGTTGGCAGGTGCCGGTTCCGGCAAAACCCGGGTCATCACCCACAAGATCGGGCGCTTGATCCAGGCTGGAATGGCGCCACAGAAGATTGCGGCCATCACATTTACCAACAAAGCGGCCGCCGAAATGCGTGAGCGGGCCAAGGGCCTGATTGGCCGGGCGGCGAAGGACGTGGTGGTATGCACCTTTCACGCGCTGGGCGTGCGGATGCTGCGCCAAGATGGCGCGGTGCTGGGGCTCAAGCCACAATTCAGCATTTTGGACAGCGACAATGTCACCAGCATCCTGAAAGATGCCGGTGGCAGCACCGATATTGCTACGGCCCGGCAATGGCAGTGGACCATCAGCGCCTGGAAAAGCGCGGGACTGACCGCTGAGCAGGCGCTAGCCCAGGCGGCCGACGACAACGAGCGTGTCACTGCGGTCGTGATGGGGCGTTACGAAGAGCGGTTGACGGCTTACCAAAGTGTGGATTTCGATGACTTGATCAGCCTGCCACTCAAACTGCTGCGCGACCACGAAGCCGTGCGCCAGAAGTGGCAAAGCATGGTGGGCCATGTGCTGGTCGACGAATACCAAGACACGAACGCCACGCAGTACGAAGTGCTGAAGTTGCTGGTGGGTGGCAACCCGGCAGATGAAGCGCGTTTCACCGCCGTGGGCGACGATGACCAATCCATCTACGGCTGGCGCGGCGCGACGCTGGACAATTTAAAGAAGCTGCCGGTGGACTTTCCGGCGCTCAAAGTCATCAAGCTGGAGCAGAACTACCGCTCCACCAGCGCCATCCTGCGCGCTGCCAACAACGTTATCGGCCCCAATCCCAAGCTGTTTCCCAAAACACTGTTCAGCGAACTGGGCGAGGGTGAGCCAGTGCGCGTGGTGGATGCCGACAACGAAGAACACGAGGCCGAGCGCGCGGTAGCCCGCATACAGAGCCTGCGCGCCGACGGCCTACCGGTACAAGGCAAGCAGTACAAAGAGTTTCGTGACTTTGCGGTGCTGTACCGTGCCAACCACCAGGCCAAGCCCTTCGAGAAGGCGCTGCGCAAGGCGGGTATCCCGTACAAAGTGTCGGGTGGCCAGAGTTTCTTTGACCGAGCCGAGATCCGCGACCTGTGCGCCTGGTTCCGCCTGTGGGCCAACAACGACGACGACCCGGCGTTTTTGCGCGCCGTCACCACGCCCAAACGCGGCATCGGCCACCAAACCTTGGGCGCGCTTGGCGTATTTGCCAGCCAATACAAACTCAGCCTGTTTGAAGCCCTGTTTGCCAGTTCGCTGGGCGCGGTGCTGTCGGCCAAGGCCGTGGGTAGCCTGCACGAGTTTGGCCGTTATGTGAACGACCTGCAGTACCGCGCCCGCCAGACCCAAGGTGCCGAGGCCGCCAAGGCCTTCATGACGGAATGGCTCAAGGACATTGGCTACGAAAAGCACCTGTTGGACGGGGAAGACAGCGAGAAAGTGGCCGCTGCCAAATGGTCCAACGTGCTGGAGTTTTGTGACTGGATGGCGCAACGCTGCGGCGGACAGTTGGAGGATGTAGCCGGCGTGACCGAACGTGAGGTGAAGTCGCTGCTGGAAGTGGCGCAGACCATTGCCCTGTTGTCGACCATCAGTGAGCGGGAGAAAGATCTGGATGTGGTCACGTTATCGACGCTGCATGCCTCCAAGGGTCTGGAGTGGCCACATGTGCTGCTGGTGGGGGTGACCGAGGGCATGTTGCCGTTCAAGCTGGGCGACGGCGCCGATTCCCTGGGAGGATCGGAGAAGGCCCATGAATCCGCCAATGAGGAGATCGCCCAGCGCCTGCAGGAAGAGCGGCGCTTGATGTACGTGGGCATTACCCGTGCTCAGCGCAGCCTGGCGGTGAGTTGGACACGGCGCAGGAAAAAAGGGCGGGAAATGGTGGCGGCATTACCAAGCCGCTTCATTGCCGAAATGGGCCTGGACCAGGCCACGGTACGCGAAGACCCGCGCGAAAAACTCAAAGCCCTGCGGGCAGAGTTCGCGCAAAAAGCGCTGGATTCGGCGGCGGCGGCTGCGCAAGTGCGATGAGGGAAGCAGTTAGCGGAAGGATTCCCAACTGGTGCGCATGACTGAATCCGAGAAGCCTGTACCGCCCTTGGGCTCAGCCGCTCCAAACTGCGCGTCGTGTATTTCTGCCAACAGCATCATGGCATTGGCCGCGTCTTGGTTAAACCCCATGCGCGCATGGCCCATGCCGTCACCGCCACTCAGAATCAGCTTGGAAATATAGTCACTGCACTCTTTGTAGCCCCACAGCGTGCGGATCGTGTTGGCGATGCGGTGGTGGTGCAGTTCAACCGTGGACAACGCGTCTTCCTTGCGTTGCTCAAGCGTACCCAATTCACGGGACTGGGAGACGCCTTGTTGGGCTGGGCTGGCATCCTGAAAGCCCATAGGCGCCGTGCTCTGGAAGCCTGAGTCGATAGTGGGCAGCGCCATGAATTTGGAGTCTTGCACCGCGACCGCGTCTTCCCACAGGCCCCAAGCCGTGTTGGGGTCATCTTCCACAACCTCAAGTCCCCGCGAATCCACTGCTTCAGGTGGAGCCGTCGGCTTTTTACCCTTGCCTAGAAAACCATTGAACATGGCATTTCTCCAAAATTTCTGCCAATGCTACTCCAGCCAGCGAATCTTTGCCACCCAAAGCGACATCAAGATGCCAGAAAGTCAAAAGCCCGTCTCAAGGACGGGCTTTTGACAAACAAACCATTGGAGCGGGAAAAGAGGCTCGAACTCTCGACCTATACCTTGGCAAGGTATCGCTCTACCAACTGAGCTATTCCCGCATGTGACCGCCGCTAGGGAGGTCAAAAAAGAAAGCCATCAAACGACAGATTTCTTAATTTGGTGGCCTGGGGCGGAATCGAACCACCGACACAAGGATTTTCAATCCTCTGCTCTACCGACTGAGCTACCGGGCCTGAGCCTCAAATTATAGCAGGAAGATTTTCACGTTCCGGCCATTCGCCTTCAAATTCCGTTGCGTTTGCCCCTGGTCAGGTCGACACCCAGTTGCTTGAGCTTGCGGTAGAGGTGTGTGCGTTCCAACCCGGTTTTCTCGGCAACCCGCGTCATGGAGCCGTTTTCGCGCGCCAAGTGGTATTCAAAATAAGCTTTTTCAAACTCGTCTCGGGCCTCTCGCAGAGGTTTATCCAGGACAAAATTCTGCGTGGCCTGCAGACCCGCCTCAACCGAGGCTACTGCTGACGGCGGCACGAAGGCCATCGACGCCTCCATCGGTGTTGCCATGGGGCGCGCGACGACGGGTGGCAAGGATTTGTGCAAGGTGCTGCGCGCCAAGCCCTGCTCCACTGCCTTGAGCAGCTTTTGCAGCGTAATGGGTTTTTCCAGAAAAGCCAGGGCGCCGATTTTCGTAGCCTCCACCGCTGTATCAATGGTGGCGTGGCCACTCATCATGATCACCGGCATGGTCAACAATCCATTGGACGACCATTCCTTAAGCAAGGTCACACCGTCGGTATCTGGCATCCAGATATCGAGCAACACCAGGTCGGGTCGCTCCCGCGCTCGTGCCGAGCGCGCCTGTGCTGCGTTCTCCGCCAACTCGACGTTGTGACCTTCGTCATTGAGGATTTCCCAGAGCAAATCCCGAATGCCGTGCTCGTCATCAACAACCAAAATGTTTGCCATGGTGTTTGCGTTGTCTCTTTCTTACCTGTGTGTTGCGCTCATGCTGGCGCGCTACTGTCAACCGCCAATGATAACGACACTTGCGCACCAACCACCGTACCGTCTGCAACACGGTTGACAATGTCGATGCGGGAGCCGTGTTCATCGGCAATTTTTTTGACCACCGCAAGGCCAAGGCCGGTGCCTTTTGCCTTGGTGGTGACGTAGGGCTCGAACGCCCGTTTGAGGATGTGCTCTGGGAATCCGCCTCCACAGTCCAGCACACTAAGGCGGACACGCCCCGCAGCGCGCTGGTACTGCGTGCGGACAACCACGCTGCGATCATGATCACCAGCAGGGCCCTGGGCCGACTCACTGGCATCCTGCGCGTTTTGCAGCAAATTGTGTATGACTTGGCGCAGTTGCTGGTCGTCTCCCATGACCTTGGGCGATGCAGCGTCCAGTTCGATACGAACCGGGACGCTTTGGCCCTCTCCCTCATAGAGGTGCAGTACTTCCACCACCAACGCGTTCAAATCCACTGGCTTCAATTCCGCTGCAGGCAACCGGGCATAGTCACGAAAGTCGTTTACCAGCCGCTTCATGGCGTCCACCTGGTCCACAATGGTTTTGACCGATTTGGTTAAAACGGCTTGGTCGGTGGCGGCCAGTTTGCCGCTTAGCTTCATCTCCAGGCGCTCTGCCGACAACTGGATGGGTGTCAACGGGTTCTTGATCTCGTGCGCCAACCGTCGCGCCACTTCGCCCCAGGCCTGCGCACGTTGCGCCGATACGATGTCTGAAATGTCGTCAAAAACAAGGAGTCGGCCATTGCCCGGTAGCTCGGCGCCGCGGGCCACCAAAGTCAACGTGCGGTCAAATGGACCGTGCATCGTTGCTGCCCCGCCCCCCAGTTCAAAAGACTTTTGCCAATGGTCCAAGCCCTGCTCATTGCGCTGTGCGAGAAAATCGGCGAACTGGGTCTGCACCGCCTGCCCAAACTCCTGCATGCCGTCGATTGCTGCGAGTGACCTCCCCTCATACTCTGAGAGCGACACCTTGAGGATTCGGGCGGCCCCCGGGTTGGACGATCGAATCTCACCCTGTGCATCCAACACAATAACGCCTGCCGTCAGGTTGTCCAGAATGGTCTGCAAATTGGCCCGTGCAGCGTCCACCTGCGACATGCTTTGCTGCACTGCTTGCCGGGCATCCGCCAATTGCTCGGTCATGGACGCGAAGGCCCGCGTCAGACCGCCCAACTCATCCTTGCCCTGCATCGCCAGTTTGGGGGTCAAGTCGCCAGCAGCGACCTGGCTCACACCTTCGGCCAGCATCAATAAGGGGCGTGCAATCTGATCGCCCAAAATCACCGCCAACAGCACCGCGGTAAACACAGCCAAAAACAGGCTCAGTGCTAACGTGCCCAGGTACATTCGTTTCAACCCTTCGCGCCCCAGTGCGAGCTTCTGGTATTCGCGATTGGCGCTTTCGACTGCCAGTGCATTGACCACCAGGTTGGGCGGCAACACGCGCGAGACAAGCAAGAATCGTCCTTCAGGGGCAATACCCAATACAGAGCTCGACAAAGGTACCAGCACCTTGACCCGCACACTGCCCGGGTTGGTCGCCGCTGCGTCGTCCAGCCCTTCAATCCAGGATAGCGCGCGATCGGCTTTTGCGGCACGGAACTGTGCGGAGGATGGTTTGTCTGGGTTCAACTGAAAGCGGGACAGACCCGCACTGGCCAGCAGCTTCCCGGAGGCACTCCAGACCGTTACATCAGCCGCACCCAACTGTTCCACCAGTCGGTCCAACAGCAGCCCCACCGCAACGTCCGCCGTTTCGGAAACCTGAACGGCGGCCGTGCGGGACTTGGCGGTCAGTTCGTTGGACAGCGTGTCCAGTGTTACCCGTCCCAGGTTCAATCCCGCCTCTAGCGCACCCTCAACTTTGACGTCAAACCAGGTTTCGATGGAGCGGGATACAAATTGGTACGAAACACCGAAAACCAGCAGCCCGGGTGCGACGCCAACCAGCGCAAAAATGGTCGCAAGTTTGACCAATAAACGACTGCCAAAACGGCCCTGGCGCAGGCGCACGAACAGGCGATACCCCACCCACAGGATAGCCCCAAACAACACAGAGGCCACGACCACATTGACGATAAACAGGCGCGCATAGTTGCGCTCATACATCTCTCGGTTGTTGGTTGCCTGGGCCAATAGGTACAGCAGCACCAGGCCGATGACGACCATGGCGACGGCACCCGCTGCCACGGTCCATCGCAAGGCTCGGGAACTCTGCAGGTTGGGAGCAGGCTGGCTATTACGGAAGTCGACCGTCATTTCACGGCGGCCAGGGTCAATGTCGTACTGGTGGCAGCGGTTAGATCCCAGTCGGACTGACCCAAAGCACCGATTTGGAAGGGCCGTGGTAATTGGGCTAGGTCCAGCCGAAAGTTGAAATCCACCTTGTACTTCACGCCGCTTTCCAAGTCGGTGACATCGGCAATTTTCCAGCGCGATACCCGTTTCATGGCAGACAACGCCTCCTCCAAGGTATCAAAACTGGGGTTCAATGCCAGGCCAACACTGGCCTCGCGCCCCAAACCTACGGTGACATTGAGTCGCCAGCGGCGGGTCAAGGGTTGATACGCCAAGCGCATGTGTCGCTGCACGGATGCAATCTGCTTGTCATACCAATACCAGCGCTCACGCAGAATATTGACTTCGGTCACGAAAAACATGGGGATGCCCTTGAGCAAGGCGTCTTCCACAGCCGAGGGAAGCTCAAAGGCGACTTGGGCCGATACCAGTACAGAGTCGTCGAGACGCTCTACCTGGTACTGCGAAACTTCAGTGGCGATTTGCGCTTGGGATACCCCGGCCACCCACACAAAAATCCATATGCATAGCTGGCGCAGGGCTCGATCAGCCCATTTTTTTCTGCAGCAACGCGTAATAAAAGCCATCGTGGTCACGGTACCCATTGTCCGGGACCCCATCCGCTTTTGCGACATTTTGGGGCATTAAATGGCCTGGCGATGGCAGCAACACCGCGTCGGTGTTGTGTGCGAGAAACGTTTGGACCTGGCCATCCCCTTCTGCTAAAAATAGCGAGCAGGTGCAGTACAACATGCGCCCACCGGGGCGCAGCAAGCCCCACAACGCTTGCAACATGCGTTTTTGGATCACAGCCAGTTGGGCTATGTCGGATTCGCGGCGCAACCATCGGACGTCCGGGTGGCGACGGACAATTCCAGACGCTGTGCAGGGTGCATCCAGCAAAATCGCGTCGAAGGGCTGGCCGTCCCACCAATCCTGCGGTCGCGACGCATCGGCCGTTACGATGTCTGCCTCCAGCCCCAGGCGCGTCAGGTTGTCTGCGATGCGGCTGGTTCGTGCCGGGTCAATTTCGAGCGCCAAAACATACGCCTGTGACAGCTCCAGCAAATGTGCCGTTTTGCCGCCAGGCGCTGCGCATGCGTCCAAAATGCGCAGACTTTCAGTCTGCTGCAAACCGTCTAGCAATAAGGGCACAGCCATTTGGGCCGCCGTATCCTGTACCGACACCAGACCCCGATCAAAGCCAGGAAGGCGTTGTACAGCCACTGGCTGGTTGAGCACAATGGTGGGTCCAGTGGTGCCCGTAGCTGCAATCCCCACATCCAGCAATGCGGCCAGATAGGCAGTTGGCGTTGTTCGCCTGAGATTGACGCGTAGCGTCATGGGGGCGTGGCAATTTGCAGCTGCAAGCACTTCATGCCAACGCGTTGCCTGCTCCTTTTGCAACCGCTTGATCCACCATGCTGGATGGTTCCAAACCGCTACCGGATCAGTTTCAGTGTACGCAACCAGGATTTCACGTTCACGCAAGAACCGGCGCAGACAGGCGTTCAAGAAGTTGGCTTGTGCATGGGTCGCAGCGCCGCGTTTGGCAGCCTCGACCGTCTGGTTGACCAAGGTGAACATGTCGTAAGACGCGTTTGCCTCACTCCATGCCAGAGCCAACGCCACACATAACAAGGCATCCGCCGCCGGCGGTGGCAGTTTGGCAGCCAACAATTTACGCAGGGCCTGGGCCCGACCCAAATTTCTCCAAACATGGAACGCCAACGCCTGAACGCCCGGGCGCAACTCTGCCTCCACACTATCCAATGCTGCAGTACCCGATACGCCCTCGCGCACGGCCTGGATAACCTCCGCGGTCGCGCTGAGTTGACGCCATAGGGGAACCTGTTCGTCCTTGAGATTCATCGTGTCCTTAAAGTGTTCCACCTGGTTCGAAGCCCATCAGACCGGCCACCAGTCGTGCAGGAAACTGACTTAAGGCTTCGTTGTATTGGATGAGTATCTGGTTGAAACCTCCACGCGCGGTTTCTACCCGCTGCGTGACCGTGTCCCATTGCGTGCGCATGGTGGCTGGCACCACTGGTCCAGCGAGATCCGGCGGTATCTCAATCAGTCCACGCCATGCCGCCTGGACCGCATCAAAGGACCGACCAAGATGTGCGAGCGCCTCATTGCGCAGGGCCCCTTTAGGGGTATCCTTCAGTGCCTCTTCAAACACCCGCAGTGCGGACAAGAGACCCGACCAGTCGTCGGACGGGGATTCTGTCGCGGCCTTAACTACGTCGATTTCCACACCGCCTGCCAGGTCGTGGCGCACCAGTTCCGCATAGACCCGCATATGCTTCTCAACCGACCCCAGGGCATTCAAACCCCTTGCGCGCAAGCGCATCAGTCGGTTATACAGCCCGACGCTCCAGAACACGCCAAGCGCCAGCAGCCCCCACAACAACAACGAACCACCCATAGTCACTCCACATAAAAAAAGCCTCAAGCCCCCATACAGTGGACTTGAGGCGCTACGTTTAGTGTAGCAATGTGGCTTTATTCGCCAGTTACGCCTTCGCTGCCAGTTGACTCGGCAACCACTTCGACGTCACCCGCCAGCTCCGCAGCCTCGGCTTCTGCAATAGCACGACGCTCGGCGTCATCCATGTTTTCGCGGACCTTACGGGCTTCGTGGTACGCCAAACCGGTGCCGGCTGGAATCAGGCGGCCGACGATGACGTTTTCTTTCAGGCCACGCAATTCATCGCGCTTGCCCATGATGGCGGCTTCAGTCAATACGCGGGTGGTTTCCTGGAAGGAAGCCGCGCTGATGAAGCTGTCGGTGGACAAGGATGCCTTGGTGATACCCAGCAACAAGTTGGTGAAGGTGACCGGAATCTTGCCTTCAGCACGCAGCGCATCGTTGGTGTTCAGCATTTCGGAACGCTCGACCTGTTCACCGTTGATGTAGCTGGAGTCACCCGCGTTCTCGACTACCACACGGCGCAGCATCTGGCGAACAATCACTTCGATGTGCTTGTCGTTGATCTTCACGCCTTGCAAGCGGTACACGTCCTGCACTTCGTCCACGATGTAGCGCGCCAGCTCTTCGGAGCCCAACAAACGCAAGATGTCCTGCGGATCGGCAGGGCCGTCCACCACGGACTCGCCCTTGTTGACGACCTGGCCTTCGTGCACCAGCATATTCTTTTCCTTGGGGACCAGGTCTTCCCAGACCTTGCCATCGGGATCGGTAATCTGCAGGCGAATCTTGCCTTTGGTCTCTTTACCGAATGACACGGTACCCGTGATTTCAGCCAACGTTCCCTTGTCCTTGGGCGTGCGTGCTTCGAACAACTCGGCAACCCGTGGCAGACCACCGGTAATGTCGCGGGTCTTCTGACCTTCGATAGGGATGCGGGCCAACACTTCGCCAGGCCCCACTTCCAGACCGTCCCGCACCTGAATCAGCGAACCGACCGGGAAGCCGATGGTCACCGAATGGTCGGTACCAGGGATCTTGACTTCGTTGCCAGTTGCGTCAATCAGCTTGACCTGGGGGCGAACCACCTTTGTCGCACCGCGGCGCTTGGGATCGATAACCACCATGGTGGACAAACCAGTCACTTCGTCGACCTGTTTGGCTACCGTCAGGCCTTCTTCCACATTCTCAAAATGTGCCTTGCCCGCGAACTCGGTAATGATGGGGCGCGTCAGCGGATCCCAGTTGGCCAAAATGGCGCCAGCCTTGATGGTCTGGTCAGCCTTGACCGTCAGAATCGCACCGTATGGCACTTTGTGACGCTCACGCTCGCGACCATGCTCGTCATGGATGACGATCTCGCCGGAACGGGCAATCACCACCAGTTCTTTCTTGCTGTTGGTCACGTAGCGCATCGTGGCATTGAAGCCAATACTGCCGTTGGACTTGGCCTCTACACTGGAGGCGATAGCGGCACGGGATGCCGCACCACCGATGTGGAAGGTACGCATGGTCAGCTGCGTGCCAGGCTCGCCAATGGACTGGGCTGCGATCACACCGACAGCTTCGCCGCCGTTGATCAGACCACCACGTCCCAAGTCGCGTCCGTAGCACTTGGCGCAAATACCAAAGCGGGTTTCGCAGGTCAGTGCAGTGCGCACCTTGACCTCGTCCACGCCAGCCACCTCCAGCTCGTCGATCAGGTCTTCGTCCAGCATAGCGCCAGCATCGGCCAACACGGAACGGTTCTCTGGATGCAGCACATCTTCAGCCGCAGTACGCCCGAGGATACGGTCGCGCAGGGACTCAATGACTTCACCGCCTTCAACAATGGCGCGCATCAGGTAACCACCGTGCGTTCCGCAGTCTTGCTCGGTAACGACCAAGTCTTGCGTCACGTCGACCAGTCGACGGGTCAGGTAGCCGGAGTTGGCTGTCTTCAAAGCCGTATCGGCCAGACCCTTACGGGCACCGTGGGTGGAGATGAAGTACTCCAACACGTTCAGACCTTCGCGGAAGTTGGCGGTAATCGGTGTCTCAATGATGGAGCCATCAGGCTTAGCCATCAAACCCCGCATACCGGCCACCTGGCGAATCTGGGCTGCGGAACCGCGGGCACCAGAGTCAGCCATCATGTAGATGGAGTTGAAGGATTCCTGCTGCACCTGGTTGCCATGGCGGTCGGTGACCGTTTCCTTGGACAACTTGGCCATCATGACCTTGGAGACTTCGTCACCCGACTTGCCCCAGATGTCTACCACCTTGTTGTAGCGCTCGCCAGAGGTCACCAGACCGGACACATACTGCTGTTCGATCTCTTTGACTTCCTTTTGTGCGCGGGCAATGATCTCGTGCTTCTCTTGCGGCACCAGCATGTCGTCAATACAGATGGAAATACCGGCACGTGTCGCCAGACGGAAACCAGCTTGCAGCAGTTTGTCGGCAAACACCACCGTGTCTTTCAATCCGCACTTGCGGAAGGACACGTTGATCAGCTTGGAAATTTCCTTCTTCTTCAACGCCTTGTTGATATTGGAGAAAGGCAGGCCCTTGGGCAAGATTTCGGACAACAGCGCGCGGCCGGCAGTGGTTTCCCACAGCTTGGTCGATGCGGTGAACTCACCGGTGTCCTTGTCTTTGGTGTACTCGGTCAAACGCACATTGATACGTGCATTCAACTCGACTTCACCCGCGTCAAACGCGCGCTGTACTTCGCCGGTGTCGGAGAAGATCAGACCTTCGCCTTTGCCGTTGATGCGTTCACGGGTCGTGTAATACAGACCCAGCACCACGTCTTGCGACGGAACAATGGAAGGTTCGCCGTTGGCAGGGAACAACACATTGTTGGAGGCCAGCATCAGCGTGCGGGCTTCCATTTGCGCTTCTACCGACAAAGGCACGTGAACAGCCATCTGGTCACCGTCGAAGTCGGCATTAAAAGCCGCGCAAACGAGGGGGTGCAATTGAATGGCTTTGCCTTCAATCAAGATGGGTTCAAAAGCCTGAATACCCAAACGGTGCAGCGTAGGCGCACGGTTCAGCATCACCGGGTGCTCTTTGATGACCTCTTCCAAGATGTCCCAAACGACAGGTGTACCAGATTCGACTTCTTTCTTGGCGGCCTTGATGGTGGTCGCAATACCCATCGTTTCCAACTTCGCAAAGATGAAAGGCTTGAAGAGTTCTAACGCCATCAACTTGGGCAAACCGCACTGGTGCAGCTTAAGCGTTGGCCCCACCGTAA
>JBKJJC010000301.1:0-8082 GCA_046598245.1 Rhodoferax sp. | reverse complement strand
AGCGCAATCAGTTCGCTGATGCGCGCCCAGGGCAGCGGGGTCTGGGCTTGCAGTGTCGCGTCCAGCAGGCAACCGGCCAGGTATTCGGCGCGGCTGATGGCGGTGGTTTCAGATGGCAGGGCTTGTTGCCAGTAGGGCTTGTAGGCATCCAGCGCCGCATCCACAACCGGCACCAGGTAATCGGTGCCGGTCAGGTGGTAGGCCAGGCCGTCGCCGTTGGGCACCAGGGTCAGCTCCAAGGGATGGCGGCTGATCGTGAAGGTATGGTTGCCCAGGCGCAGGTTGTTGCCACCCTCGGAGACCAGATCGCGCTGGTCGCGCACGCCACGCAAGGCTTGGTCGCGGCTGGTCTTGAGGCGGGTTTCGATGTCGTCGGCCGCCACCTGGGCGCCCAGCGCACGCATGTCTTCAATAAGCTTGCGCAGCTTGGTGATCAGCAGGTCGGCGGCAAAATAGCTGTGCACCTCTTCCAGGCTGGCCAGTTGCGCCACGCGGCGCTGCGTGCCGTCCAGAATGCGACCGGCCGCCGCCACCAGGCCCTGCACGCGCTGTTGGCGCGCTTGCGTCAGCGTTTGTTTGCGCGCGGTCAGGGCCTCGTAGACCGCATCGCGTTTGGTGGCGATGTCGGCCAGGAAATTTTCTTGTTCGGCAAAGCGGCCTTCCAACTCTTCCAGTTGGGCCAACAGGCGGGTCAGGGCCTCGTCGCACTTTTCGGGGCTGTCGGCGAAGTCCAGCGCGTTCTCAACCGCCTGGCCAAACAGCTTGAACTGCGCCAGAAACTCCGCTGCCGCCTCGTGTGATCCCAGCGCCTTGCGGCGGCTGCGGGCATCGGCGCGCAGCCGGTTGATGTCGGTGTACAGCGCAGAGATGCGTTCCAGAATCGTGGTGCGCTGCACCGCGTCGCCACCCGGCAGGCCGCCCAGTTGCTCGGTCAGCAGGTCAAGCCCAGCGGCGGTTTCATCCAGGCCATCCAGAATGATTTGCAGGCCTTGGCTGGTCGACGCCTGCACCAGGTCGGCACTGAGTTTCGTCAGGTTCTGGCGGTGGCTGCTGAAGGCTTGTTCATCGGCCAGGAACACCATGGCACGCTCGCCCACGCGCTGCTGCTCGGTCACCAGTTCGGTGCTGAGCGCCTCGATGCGGGGCAGGTCGGTGTAGCGCAGTTCTTTCAATGTTTCCAAGTGGCCCCGGCGCTCGCGCAGGCGACCCAGGGCGTGGATAAAGTCCTCGGGCTTGCGCCACAGCGTGCTGGCAATGTCGACCAGCAATGTCTTCTGCTGGGTCTGTGCCTCGTCCAACGCGCGGGCGGTCTCGCGCCGTATCTGCTCTACCTTTTCAAACTCGGCCAGCGTGGTGCGTGCCGCCTCGCTGATGCGCTGCAGGTCTTGCTGCGCCGCGCCCGCTTCAGGTTCGGCCAGCCAGAAGTAGGCGTCCGTCACGCGGGCGCACTGGCGTATCAGGTCGTCATACGCTGCGCGGGTGGGTGCCTGCTCTTGCACGGCGCGTGCAATACCCATCAGGTCGGCCACGCCACGCACCAGGTCGGCATTGCCGATGCGGCCAAAGAAACCGGTGCCTTGCGCGGCGCTACCTGCATGTTCTTCGTTGGAAAACGCCGTCTGCCACAGCTGCATGGGGTGCACGCGGGTGGGCTCACCCGGGCCCACCTGGAACACCAACACCTTGCCATCGGCATACAGCGCGTAGCCATTGGCCACGATGGGTGCGGCCAGGGTTTTGTCGATCAGGTTGTAGGTGAACAGCGCATAGTGGCCGGTGACTGCCTGGTAAAAAACATACAACACGTCTTCACCATTGGGCGAGCGCAGCATGCGTTTGAAGCGCAGGCTGCTGACCACCTCGCCCGGTAAGTCAAAGTGTTTGAACTCACCCGACTGCAAGTAATAACCGCCGGGGAAGACGATGCCGTGGTCCTCGGGCAGTTGCACACACGACAAACCCAATGCGTCTATGCGCGTCACCTGCTGGGTGCGCTGGTTGAATACCAAGTAACGCGTCACTTGCTCGCGGTAGGGCCGTATGCGCAGCAGTACCAGTTGGCCCAATTTGGCGTAGGACACTTCAGCATCGGTGAGCGACTGGCTTTTGTCCTCCACTGGCTCGCTGTAGATGCCCAGGCCGCTTTCGGTGTTGTTCTCGATCTTGACCGTCAGGTCACCGCCCACGGTTTCCACAAACACCGTGTCCAAGATACTGATGTGTGGGTGGCGGCCCTCTACGTGGTCGGCCCGCGTGGTGGGTGTCCATTCAAAGTCGTGGCTGGGTGGCAGCGCAATGTCGCGCTCGCCCCGGTTGTCGATGTACTGGATGGCACCGTCTGGCGCCAGTTGCCAGCGGAACACCCGCACATCCTGCACCTGCTGCCCGATCTGGAACGACGCCAGCAACTTGCCCTGCGTAACCCGCAGTTGCAATAGCTGGGCTTGTTTGTAATAGGCGTAAAGTTCCTTGAAGTCGGACGCGAAACGCGTATCTTCCAAAAAGCTGCCGGCCAGCGGCAGTGCTTCCAGTTCGGGTTCACCCTGTTGGTCCGCCAAGCGGTACAAACCAAACACATCGCTGACACTGGTCTCCTTGCGCAGGCCAATAAAGACGTTGTAGCCAAACAGCAAGTGTTCGCCAATACGCACAATGTCGCGCGCCACGCAGTTGTTTTGCGTGCGGGCACGGGTGCGCAGTACCAACGATTGTTCGGACTTGCCGAACTCCGACACGCGCGCGGCATTGAGCGCCTGCGCCTTGTTGCGCAGCGCTTCGCCGTGCGCGCTCAGGCGCTTTTTCAACAACTCATAGCTGCCGCTGGCGGCGACCAGGGTCTCGGTCTGCTCAGTGGCGGCTGGGCTGGCGTCAGCGGATTCCATGGCGCTGCTTACCAGTCCGCACGCAGCAGCGCCAGCAATTCATCACGTTCGGGTTGCACCTGCAGCCACTGCCGAATACGTGCCAGTTCGTCCATGGTGGCCTCACCATGGCGCTGGCGTAGCGCAGCTTCCCGGCCCTGGCGCAGCTCTTCGGCCTGCACTTGGCGTTGCCAAGCATCCGTCAAAATTTCATCTAGGCGTGTGCCCATGCCCGCTGCCAACAAGGCCTGCCATTCGCCGGCTGCAAACCAGACCGCTTGGCAAGATGCGCAACGGTCCACCCGAAAATCGGGCGTGCTGCCCACGCGGTAACGCTGCATCAAACGGGTGCATGCCGGGCAATTTCGCGCGCTGTTGTCTTCAGCGGTGGCCGCGGCTGCCGTGGTGGGCTGTGTGGGCACCGTGCTGCGCCATGCGCGGTAGTCTTCCAGCATCAACATGTGGCCGTCACAACTGGTGCAGTGCAGTCCTTTTAGACCGGGGGCGAGTTCACAGGGCTTTAGTTCGGTATGGGCAGCACAGCTGCAGTGCAGAGTTTTGTTCATGTGTGGGCTTTCTCTCTGCGTCTCAAACGGCTTTGTTGCCGCCTTTGCCATCCTTGCCGGTCTTGGACAGCAAAGAGGCAATCGCCAGGTCTTTCAGCTCGCCGGACGAATCGCCCAGCGCGCCAACCAAACGGCCCACGTCGTCTACCATATTGCGGTCGCCATTCAAATGGTCTTTCAATGCGATCTTTAACGTGTCGCTCTTGGCGATAGCACCGTCTATGCCCTTGCCGACGGAGAGCGCTTTGACAAAGCTGTCGAAGTAACTGCCGTCGCCGCCCACCATCTCGATCTTGGCATTGGCCAGCGCTTTGCCCAGCAACTCGGCCTGTTCCTTGGCGATGGCGGTTTGCGCTTCTATGCCCTTCAATGTTTCGGTGTGCAGCATTTCTAGGCGCATGCGGAATTCTTCGTGGTCGCGGGTTTCGGGGCTCATGGCTTTCATGGCTTCAAACTTCTCGCGCAGGCCCTTGGCCTCGGCAGAGAAGCGGGCTTGCACGGTCTGGGCGTCGGCATCACCGACCTTGATGGTGGCTTCGGCACCGGCGGTGCGTACTTGCACCTCGGCCAGGCCCAGTTTCTCTTTACCCTGTGCCTCGGCTTCAAACTTGGCTTTCATGCCGTTGGCCTCTGCCAACGAAGTGGCCTCTATCACCTGGGCTTCGGCCATGCCTTGTTTCTGCTTGGCGTCGGCGGTAACGGTCATCACGCGCGCGGCTGCCAGACCCGGTGCCGCACCGATGGCCTCCATGCCTTCGGCCTCGCGCTTCTTGGACTCTGCATTTTTCTCGGCAACCTTGAGGTGGGCATCGGCCAGGGTGATGTCTTCTGTGGCCTTGTGGCGCGCACGGCGTTCCTGGGCCTCAGCAGATTTCACTTCGGTAATCATCTTTTGCTCGGCCTCACCCTCGGCCAGGATGATGGTGGATTTTTTGTTGCGCTCGGCCTCGGAGACCATGCGCAATTCTTTGATGGCTTCTTCCTGCTCGGCCACTGTGCGGTCCACCACGATGCGCTCGCGGATCACGTCGGCAATGGCTTTCTTTTGCACTTCCAGCGCGCGCTCCTTGTCGATCTTTTGCAGGGCCACTTCTTTCTCACGGTCCACCACTTCGAGGTCGCGGGCGCGGGTGACTTTTTCTTCTTCAATCGCTACGGCGCGTTTGCGGTTGTTCTCTGCGACTTCTTTTTCGCGCTGCGAGTTTTCGCTTTGCACGGCCACCAGTTGCTCGCCTTGTAGGCGTGCCATTTCAGACTTGGTGCGCTCTTCGGCTTGCACCTTGGCGGTCTCTGACTCTTCCCGCGCACGCACCGAGGCGACCTCGCGGCTTTGGCGTGCCTGCGCGTCGGCGGCCTGGCGGTCCAGCTCCAGCATGGTCTCTTGGGTCTCTACATTCTTCTTCTTGATCTGCATCTCTTCGTTGCGGCGCAGCTCGTTGGTGCGCACGCTTTCGACCGCCGTCAGCTCGGTGATCTTCTTGATACCTTGTGCGTCCAGAATATTGCTGCCATCCAGCTTGGACAAGGGCGTTTGCTCCAGGTAATCGATGGCCGCGTCTTCCAGCACGTAACCCGATAAGTCGTCGCCAATCTGGCGAATGATCTCGTCGCGGAAGTGGTCACGCGCCTGGTACAGGTCGACAAACTCCATGGACTTGCCAACCGTCTTGAGCGCCTCGGAGAACTTGGCGGAGAACAGGTCTTCCAGCGCGTCTTGGTTGGATGCGCGCTCGCAACCCACACCCTGGGCCACCTTCAGCACGTCTTCGGCGGTCTTGTTGACGCGCACAAAAAACTTGACCTTGATGTCGGCGCGAATATTGTCTTTGCAGATCAGGCCCTCGCGGCCCGAGCGGTCAATCTCAATCGTCTTGACCGAAATCTCCATCAGCTCGGCCTTGTGGATCACGGGGTAGACCATGCAGCCGGTGAAGGTGACCGTGGGCTCGGCCCGCATGGTGTTGACGATCAGGGCGTGGCCTTGCTGGATCTTGCGGTAGAACTTTGCGAACATCGCAAAGAGCACAAAAACCAGGACGATAAGCGCAGCGGCCGATATGAGGATTGGCTCCATGAGAACTCCCTAACGTGAGTGAAACAGTTGACTGTGAAAAATTGGAAAACGAGGAAAGCCTGGGCTGTCAGGCTGGATGTGGGGGACCCCTCACCCGTCGGCCTCGATACGGTAACGTGCGGTCTTCTCTTCGTAAGCGACGACACGGGCGCTACTGCCGCGCGCCAGCGGGTTGGGCGTGTTTGCCCAGACCCGGATGTTGATGTTGGCACCGCGTTGTGATACCTCAGCCCGGCCACTTTTTTCATCCACGGTTTGTGTCAAGACCTTGCAGTGCTGACCCACCAACGACGCATTGCTGATGGCGGCATGCGTGACGAAGAGACCGCGCAATGGTTTGACGATGCGTGCGGCAATGGGCACGGCCAGCGACACGCTGGCCAAGGCCAGCAGCGTGCCACCGACATAGACCGGAATGGAGTTGGACAGCAACGCCAACAGCCACATGGCACCCAAACAGCTCAACGTCCACGACAACAGCACCAGCAGGCTCAAAACAATGGTGATGGGCACACCATGCAGTCCAAAGGCGATGATGATCCCGGCCAGGCTGCCCAGATCAGGGTCGGTCATGGCAGGGTCGACATCTATGTCTGCTTCGCCTGAATCAAAATCGACCAGACCCAACAACGCCAGCATCCAGTAGAAGGCGACAACGCCCAGCAAGGTGGTGAATATCGCCGTGGGGAATGCAACTACGGCATCCAGAAAGCTAACCATAACTCTCCCTCTTATGAATTTTTTCGTATTTGTTCTGGCGCGATATTAGCCGATGGCTGCGCCTGGGAAAACAACTTGTCTTGCGGGGTCTTTTTAGCGGTTTCGCTGTATGGGCTGCGGCTTGAATCAGGCTAACGCTCCGCCGCATACGGGCTCCCAGTCGGTCATGGAAACGTCAGCGCAAACCCAGTCGAGTTAGCTTCTTGATCAAACCCACACGCGAAATACCTAGCCGCCGCGCCGCCTCGGATTGGTTGCCCCCCACTGCGGTCATAGTGTCGCGCACTAGGCGCAGTTCCAGCTCTAGCAGCGCTGCGTCCAGCGGGCCAGCGCTTTCGCTTGGAACAGGTGTTTCAGATCGGGATGCTGGCGCGACTTCGCCCATGTCCCCACTGGCCAGGCGCAGCAGCTCCGCATCCACCTCGCGCTGGTCTGGCAGCAGCAGTGCTCCGGCCGATTCAACAACTGCCTTTAGCTCGCGAACATTGCCCGGCCAGCTGCGCGCCATCAGCCAGGCTAAAGCACCACCCGACAAACCGGCGCGCGGTGCCACGTGGTGCAGAAAACGCGTGGCCAGTAGCGGGATATCGGCGGGACGCTCCGCAATCGCTGGCGTGCGCAGCACCACACCCTTCAGGCGGTAAAACAAGTCTTCACGGAACGTGCCGTCGCGCACCATAGCCTCCAGGTCGCGGTGTGTGGCTGCTAAGACGCGGGTATCGGAATATTTTTGTACCCTGCCGCCGACCGGCACAAACGCGCCCTCCTGCAGAAAACGTAGCAGCTTGACCTGCATCGGCGGCGGCATCTCGCCCACCTCGTCCAGGAACAGCGTGCCGCCATGCGCGGCCTCGACCAGGCCCGGTTGGTCGCGGTAGGCACCGGTGAAGCTCCCCTTCATGTGGCCAAACAATTCGCTCTCCAGCAGCTCGGCCGACAACGCGCCGCAATGGATGGCCACAAACGGGCCGGTCTTGCGCGCGCTGCAGGCATGCAGGGCGCGGGCGACGAGTTCCTTGCCGGTGCCGGTGGGGCCCAGCACCAGCACGCTGACCGTCGTTTGCGCCACGCGGCGCACCAGCGCGCGCAGTTGCACCGTTGCAGGCGCTTGACCCACCATGCCTAGATCGTCCGCAGTCTGCTCGCTGCGTAGGGCGCTGAGTTCTGCGTCCAAGCGTGCCTTGTGTAGGCCTCGGGCGACGACAAAACGCAGCATGTCGGGGTCTATGGGCTTGGTCAAGAAATCCCAGGCACCGAGTTCGGTCGCGCGCAGTGCCAGCGCGTGGTCGCCGTGGCCGGTCAGCACCACGACGGGCACCCGCGCAAAGCGGGGGATCAGCTCCAGGCCTATCTCTGGGTCCATGTGGGGTGGCATGGCCAGGTCCAACAGCACCAGCTCTGGTTGCTGTTTGGCAAAGGCGGCCAGGGCCTGGTCGCCATCGCCGGCCAGCGTGACGGTGTGGCCGATGCCGCGCAGAAAGTTGCCACCCAGGCGTTGGAAGGCGACTTCGTCGTCGACGAGCAGTACATGGCCGCCTGCAGCAGCGGTCCCAGTGGTGTCGGGTGGAAGGGTGGTGGTCATGGTGCGGTCGTGGTGGTGGAGGTCGCGTGTGTCAGCGGAAAGCGCAGCGTGAAGCAGGTGCGCCACGGTGCGCGTTCGGTCAGTGCGATCGAGCCCCCGTGCGCGGCCATGATGCGTGCGACGATGGCCAGGCCCAGGCCGGTGCCGCCGGGGCTGCGTGATGCGAATGGCTCAAACAATTTGCTGCGGATTTCCTCGGGCACGCCAGGACCGTTGTCGCAGACGTGCAGCAGCACGGCGCCGTCGGTCATCTGTGCGTCGATATGCATGGGGCTGTGG
>JBKJJC010000248.1:0-18679 GCA_046598245.1 Rhodoferax sp. | reverse complement strand
CTCCGGCTACCAGTAACCCGCTCGTCCGGTAGTACGATGGCAACTATGACTTCACACTTTGCCCACTGGCTGCTCGCAGCCTCGATGCTGGCCTGCCCGCCCGCCTGGGCCGACGTGGGCCGCGACGAAGCCGCCGCCGTCGCCCAGCAGGTTGCAGGTGGGCGGGTGCTGTCGGTGGACAGGTCCCAGGTGGGCAACCGCTCGGCGTGGCGCGTAAAGCTGGTTACAGCGGGCGGCGAGGTGCGGGTGGTGATGGTCGACGCTGCCACGGGCCGGCCGTTTTAATCTCCATGCGCCTGCTGCTGATGGGAGGCGCGCATGTGGACATTGCGTTGCCTGCAGCCTGTAACACGGCGTTACTTTCTTACAACCTCTGGCGGGGTTTGGTGGGCTTGGTTTAGTTTGAGTTCAAGCAGCGGGGCGCGCCCTGGAAGCTTGTCAACCCAAGGAGCATTCGATGACCGCCATGTCTATTTCCCGCGGAACCCGAATCGGAGGTGAGTAGCGTGAGCGGAGGAAATGGATTTGATTCACCGGCTTTCTTTTACCTAGAACAACAGACATAAAAAAAGACAGGCAGAGCCTGTCTTTTTTGGGACCACGTTGTCTGCTTACTTGCCGGTGGATGCTTTCACATCGGCTTTACCTTCGGCTTTAACGGTCTTGGTTTCGATTTTGGCGATAGCCTTGTCTGCCGATGCCTCGACCTTCACTTTTTCGACCTTAGCGTCGGCATTGGCAACGACCTTGTCGGTCTTGGCATCAGCCTTCACGGTCTCTTTGGCTTCGTCTTTGCCTGCTTTGGCTTGGTCTTCTGGTTTGGCTTTTGCGGTTTTGTCATGCGCTGCGGTCTTGGCTTTGGCGGCATCTTGCATGGCGTCGGCTTTTTTCTCAGTAGCTTTTGCTTCGGCCTTCTCGACTTTGGCGTCGGCTTTCATTTCGACCTTGGCTTCGGCTTTGCTGGCAGCGGCGTTGGCCTTGTCGGCTTTCACTTCGGCTTTCATCACTGCGGGCGTTGCTGGTGTTGTTGCAGCAACCGGTGCTTGTGCAAATGCGGCGCTAACAAACAGAGTGGCGAGCAAGGAGGCGAGTAATTTGTTCATTTTTTGAGTCCTGTGGAGAAAGTTTGTTGAGACGATGAATTCGTTGCAACTGAGTAGTCAACGGCAGCGCGTGGCCCGCAGTTGACCTCGGTTACATCGTGATACAACTCAACGAAGCGCCCAAGAAGCCCGCTATCAACCGCAGCGCAGGGGTATATTGGCCCCATGCATACCAAACACCCCCACCAACGCAGCGACCTGGTTCGCATTGCGATCCACGCCATGAACGAACGCGGCTTACGGCCTGAGTTCTCGGACCGCGTGGAGCAACAACTGGCCACCATCCATGGCCCTGGTGCAGATACCGACCCGGCCATCCACGACCTAACCGCCTTGATGTGGTGCTCTATTGACAACGACGATTCACTGGACTTGGACCAACTCACCGTGTCAGAAACTTTGCCCAATGGCAACGTGCGGCTTTGGGTGGCGATTGCCGATGTGGACGCCCTGGTGCAACGCGACTCACCCATAGACCAGCACGCCAGCACCAACACCACGTCGGTCTACACCTCGGCCCGTATCTTTCCCATGCTGCCCGAGCGCCTGTCCACCGACCTGACCTCGCTCAACCCCCACCAGGACCGCCTAGCCATGGTGACCGAGATGGTCTTCAATCCCGACGCGTCATTGGCGGGTTCCACCATCTACCGCGCCAAGGTGCGCAACCACGCCAAGTTGGCCTACGAAGCGGTGAGCGCCTGGCTCGATGGCAAAGGCGACCTGCCTACCGCAGCGGCGGCCGTACTTGGACTGGATCTGCAATTGCGCACGCAGGATGCGCTGGCCCAGCAACTGCGGGCTCGCCGCTACAGCGAAGGTTCGCTGGAGTTTGAAAGCTTTCAGCCACGGGTTACGTTTAAAGGCGAACGTGTGGCCGATATCTCCCTGCAGGTGCACAACCGCGCCCGCCAACTGATTGAAGAGGTGATGATTGCCACCAACACCTGTACCGCGCGTTTTCTGGCGGGGCAGGGGGTGGCCTCGTTGCGCCGCGTGGTGCGCTCGCCCGAGCGCTGGTTGCGCATCGTGGCCGTGGCCAAGGAGTATGGTGAGGTCTTGCCGACCGAGCCCAACTCCAAAGCGCTTGAAGACTTTTTGGCCAAGCGCCGCCGGGTTGACCCACTGCGTTTCCCCGATCTGTCGCTGGTGATCGTCAAACTGATGGGTCGGGGCGAATATGTGCTGGAGTCGCCGGGTGCCGAGGCAGTGGGCCACTTTGGCCTGGCGGTTAATGACTACACGCACTCCACTGCACCCAACCGGCGTTTCCCCGACCTGATCACCGCGCGCCTGCTCAAGGCGACTCTGGCCAAAAAGCCGTCACCTTATTCCGATGCCGAGCTAGATGCCCTGGCCGTGCACTGCACCCGCCAGGAAGATGCGGCGCAAAAGGTGGAGCGCCAGATGCGTAAATCCGAGGCGGCGCTGTTGCTGGAGTCACGCGTGGGGCAGCGTTTCGACGCCATCGTCACCGGCCACGCGGCCGATGGCGTGTGGGTCCGCCTGCTGAACCCGCCCGCAGAGGGCAAGGTCGTTCGCAGTACCAGCCCACTCAAGGTGGGCGACAAGGTACCTGTGAAGCTGCTGGCCACCAATGTCGAACACGGCTTTATCGACTTTGAGCAAATCGAGCTGTAGCCACCGTACGGACTTGTTGAGCTGCTATCAATATTGAAGTAGTACTGCGCCGCACCGAAGTTGTCAGGAGCCCCACCATGCAAGTCACCGTCTACAGCACACGCCTTTACGACCGCCAGGCGCTGGAGCGTGCGCAGGGCTTCGGCGGCCACACCTTCAATTTTCTGGAAGCGCGGTTAGATGCCAGCACCGTGTCCACCGCCGCAGGTGCCGATGCGGTGTGTGTGTTCGTCAATGACCAACTGGACCGCACGGTGCTTCAGGGTTTGAAGAGCCTAGGCGTACGCTTGGTGGTGCTGCGATGCGCGGGCTTCAACCAGGTGGACTTGGTGGCCGTACAAGAGTTGGGCATATCCGTGGCGCGCGTGCCCGAGTATTCGCCCCACGCCGTGGCTGAGCACACGCTGGCCCTGCTGCTCACGCTGAACCGCAAAATCCACCGCGCCTATGCCCGCGTGCGCGAAGGCAATTTCGCGCTGGATGGCCTGCTGGGCTTTGATGTGCATGGCCGCACCGTGGGAGTGGTCGGCACAGGCCGTATTGGTGAAACCTTTTGCCGTCTGATGACTGGATTTGGCTGCACACTGCTGGCGGCAGACCCCACACCCAACCCGGAGTGCGTGGCCATGGGTGTGCAATACGTGCCGCTGCCCGAGCTGCTGGCGCGCAGCGACGTGGTCAGCCTGCATTGCCCATTGACGCCGCACACCCACCACCTGATTAACGCCAACGCGTTTGCCGGCATGAAGCATGGCGCCATGCTGCTCAACACCAGCCGTGGCGCGGTGATTGATACCCAGGCCGCCATTGCCGCGCTCAAGGCCGGCACGCTGGGTAGCTTGGGGTTGGATGTGTACGAAGAAGAGGGCGGCCTGTTTTTTCGCGACCTGTCTGGCGCGGGCATTCAAGACGACGTGTTTGCCCGCCTGCTGACCTTCCCCAATGTGGTGGTTACCGGGCACCAGGGGTTCTTTACGGAAGATGCGCTGGCGGCTATTGCCAGCACCACGTTGGGCAATCTGGATGCCTTTGCGGCCACGGGCAAGCCACTGTATCCGGTGCCGGTTTAGCGCTTGGGTAAATGGTGTAGTTGTTAAATATAAATATAGATATTGACGAATATCGATAAAGAGATAAAATCTATGTTTATAAATTATGCCAAAACAAGCGCTAGCCCTGTCCAAGCTACCCCCGCAAACCCAGCGGGCATTGGAGGCCCTGGGCTCCCACCTGGCGGTTGCGCGGGTTAGGCGCAAAGAGTCTCTGGCCACCCGCGCCAAACGCGTGGGGGTGTCTATCCCCACGTTGATGCGCATGGAGTCTGGCGACCCGGCCGTGTCCATGGGTATCTACGCCACGGCCTTGTGGCTCATCGGTCGTGATGGGGAGCTGGCACGCATTGCGTCGCCCGAATTTGACAAGGGCGCGTTGGAGCTGGATATCCAGCAAGCCATTGATCTTGGCAAAGCCCGCTCCAAGGCGGCGCACAAAACCAGAGCCACGTTCAAGGCACCGGTTGTTGAAAAGTCTGTGGGTAAATAGGGCGGCCATGTCTGCAAAGCCAAGCCACCAAAAATCGCCAGAGCGGCTCTATGCCTGGATGTTGCTGGACCCGCAGCATCCACAACGCATTGGCGAGATCATCCGACAAACCAATGGTGATGTGGGCCTGCAGTACGACCAAACCTGGCTGAACACGGGCTTTGCGCTGAGTGACGACATGCCGCTGGGCACGCAAACTTTCACGCCCGTGCACCGCAATGGCCGCCTGCCCGGAGCGCCCGGCGCGCTGGACGATGCCCGGCCCGACCGCTGGGGTGAAAAAGTGATCCGGTATTTGTACAAGCCTGGAGCTACGGTGTTTGACAACCTGTACTTTGCCGGCGACGAGCGTTTTGGTGCCATCGGCGTGTGCCCGTCTAGCAGCGTTTACACGCCATTTCTACAGCGCACGTTGCCGCGTCTGGAGGACGCTGCGGACCTCAATACAGCGGTGCAGATCATCGAGTCGGGCGAGGGCGAGCTACAGGCCCAGCAGCGCGCCTTGATCGGCGCTGGCGGCAGCTTGGGCGGCGCCAAACCCAAGGCCGCTATCGCCATAGACGGTGAAGAGTGGGTGCTGAAATTCTTCAACGCAGAGCCCTTCGATCTGCCCTTGGTTGAGCACGCCACCATGACGCTGGCGCGTAAGGCGGGCATTCAGGTTGCGCAAACCATGCCCATCCCGCTGGGGGCCGAACACGCTTTGGCCGTCAAGCGCTTTGACCGCGCGGAAGGTAAACGCGTGCACAGCATCTCGGCCTGTACGCTGTTGCGCGCTGAAGTGCCCGATGGCATGGACCCCGAATTTGGCTACCCTCAACTCGCCCGCGCTCTGCGGCGCGCTGCGGACCCGCGCACGCTGGACGCGCAGTTGCAAGAGCTGTTCAGGCGCATGGTCTTCAACATCCTGGTCGCCAACACCGACGACCATGAGAAAAACCATGCCCTGCTGTGCCACACCAACGGTCGCACGATGAAGCTGGAGCTAAGCCCCGCGTACGACGTAGTGCCCACCGGATCGGGTGCCTTGGCCCACCAGTTCATGGTGTCTGAAACCAGCCGTGAGCCCAGCTTGGCAGAGGCCATGAGCGGGGTCGAATCCTTTAACCTGACCGCGGCGGAAGCTGCGCAAGACGTTGCCAAAGTCATCGAAGTGGTCAATGGCTGGAAGGCCCACTTTGTGGCTGCGGGTGTGACCAAGTCTGACATCGGCGAGGTGGCCGCCCTGGTAGATGCTCCAGACTTGTTGGAGCAGCGGCAGTCGTTCCGCGCAGACGCTTATGCCGGGGGCGGCAGGCCGCGCCGCAAGGCAGGCCCCGGCGCGAAAGTGTTTCGTTAAAAACGCAGAAAACCTCAATCGTCCAGCACGCTGGCAATCAGTGCTATGCCAATGGACCACAGGTCCACTTCGGTAGTTGTGTCTTTGTTGGTGAACAGCCTGCCGGTTTGGGCTTGCTGCTCGCGCTTGGCCTTTTGGTTGTCGCGCTCCAGCATGATCAGCGCGTCGGCAACGTCCGGCGTTTTCTGGGCAGCGTGGGCCGCGCCCTTGCCGGCATGGGCATAACCCTCTAGCGCCTTCTCCACCGCCTTGGGGTCCAGCAAAGAGAAGGCCGATCGGCAGTGCGGGCAGGCCGCGTCTTTGCGAATGTCTGCCGGGGCACCGCAGCTGCTGCAGTGGATCACGGCCACGCGTTTGGCAATGTCTTCAATCTCGGGGCGGGTCAGTTGGCGCACAAAGCCTTTCTCCACCATGAAAGATGAAAAAGGGCTGAAGCGCCCGTGTCCGTTACAGCAGCGGTAGGTGATGTAGCGCCCGCTGCGCACCACGTCAAAGCCCTGTGCCAAAGCGCCCCGACAGCGCGGGCAATTCAAATGGGTGGCCACGGGCTGGTGTGCCGCGCCACGTTGCTCGTGCAACAGCTTGAACAACTCGGCTACCGCGGCGGGTGTCAGCTTCAGGTTCTCTTGCGGGTCAAACCACATACCCTGGCACTGGAAGCACAGGTCCAGCTCAATGGAGTGGCCGAGGTTTCCAGGCAGTGTGTGCATCTGCATGGGCGCCCGGCAGGATGGGCAGATGGTGGTGGAGTGCGACATGGCGAATGGGACCGTTCTTTTGGGTAACTATTGTGTTTTTAACCGGTCTGCAGCACGGAGCAGTTGCGGCCGTTGGCCTTTGCCGCATACATCGCACTGTCAGCACGCCGCAAAATGTCTTCGCGGTTTTGGTCGGTCGCCAGCCAGCCGGACACGCCAAAGCTGGCGCTCAGCGCAATGGCCTCACCACCTGGGCTGGTGAGCGCCACGCGGGTCACGGCTTCGCGCAGGCGCTCGGCCATGGCCATGCCATCGGTCTGCATATTGGCCTCTGGCATCAGGATCAAAAATTCTTCCCCACCGCAGCGGCTCACCTGGTCGGTCTCGCGTGCGCAGCCTTGCAGGGCCCGGGCTACGGCGATCAACGCCAAATCGCCCACAGCATGGCCATACTGGTCGTTGATACGTTTAAAGTGGTCGACGTCCACGGCTATCACTACCAAGGGCTTGCCGTAGCGCACCGAGCGATCCCACTCCAGTTGCAGCCTTTGCTCCATGGCGCGGCGGTTGGGAAGACCCGTGACTGCATCATGGCTGGCCTGGCGCCGCAGATCCTGCTGCATGCGAAAGCTCACCAAAAACATAAACAGAAAGTTGAACGCCGCCGCACTTACCAAAGTGACCATCCAGGCGGTCACTGTCACCGCGCCCGACCCTGCAGCGTCTAGTCCACCACGTGCCAAGCCCCGCACCAGAAAATACCCATTCAGCAACACCAAAGCCAGCGCCGGGAAGGTCGCCGCAGCCGACACCGGCAGGCCGAATTCGTGAATGAATCGTTTGGCGCACAGCAAAAAGGTAGCGACGAGCACGACAATGTTGAAGAAGCCCATGGCGGCCACGCGGTAGTCCGTGTCGTAGGGCCCTATCCATCCAAAGCACAGGGCTGCTGCTGCAGCAATGGCCAACAACAGCTTGTCAGGGGGGTGTAGCCCCAGAAACAACATCACCCCCCGGCTCGCCAATATCAGGCTCAGCAGGGTCGCTGCACTGGAACCCGTGTGGGTGAGCCACACCGGCCCATCCGGCCGCCAACCCAGCAGTGCCGCCCCCGCCGCAGTGGCTAGCGCATAACCCGTCCATTGCACAATGGCTGGCCGCGCGTCCTTGATTGCAAGGCCGATTGAAACCCACAGTAGCGCATACAGGACAAGTTGAAGGCTGACGAGCGTTGGCATGGGCACTATCGTACCGCGTGCCACATTGCGAAGCGTGCCTGTACCATGTGGCGCACTTCAGGAGTGCTTAACCCATGTACATCGGTGAACTCGCCAAACGCGCAGGCGCCACGCCCAAAGCCATTCGCCTATATGAATCCCTGGGCCTGCTGGGCCGCGTGGTGCGCCTGGGTGCGTACCGGGTCTACAACGACAAACATGTTACCCAGGTACGCCTCATCAAACAGGCGCAGGCCATGGGCTTCAAACTGGCGGACGTGGGCGCGTCGATGGATGGCACCATGGTAGAGCCCAACTGGGCCACCATGGCCGAGCAGGTGGACCAGCGCCGTGCTGAGATTGCGTTGGAGATCAAACGCCTGCACCAGTTGGACGTGCAGTTGCAGGAAATCAACGTCGAGATCCGGGCCTGTGCAGAACTGGCTTGACTCTGCCCCTGAGGGCAGACTTAACGTGGGGTTCTAATCCACTGAACCCACACTTCATGTCTGCCAACTCTCGTTCTTACAACGTACTCGTCATCCTGGGCCATACGTCCAACACTAGCTTCAGCGCGGCTGTAGCCGACACCTATGCAAAGGCGGCACAGGCGGCAGGGCACACCGTGCGGATAACGCGCCTGGCCGACCTGCAGTTTGACGCGCTGTTACATGGCAGCAATCCGCACCACCAGGCGCTGGAGCCTGACCTGCTTGCCGCACAAGACAACATTTTGTGGGCGCAGCACATCGCTTGGGTGTTTCCGGTGTGGTGGGGTGGTGTGCCGGCAGTGCTGAAAGGTTTTCTGGACCGTGCCTTCACATCTGGCTGGGCTTACAAGTTCAACAAGGGCTCAGCATTCCCGGTGCCCTTGCTCAAAGGGCGCACAGCACATTTGCTGGTGCCCATGGACACGCCGCCTTGGTACTACCGCTGGGTATACCGAATGCCCGCCATCCACCAAATGCGCAAGACCACGTTGGAATTTTGTGGTATCCGACCCACCAAGACGTTGATGCTGGGGCCGGTGATCCACTCCACTGATGCACAACGTGGGGTCTGGCTGCACAAGGCCGGGGCGCTGGCGGCGGCGCTGTAGGCAAAACTCAATTGACGGAAAACTCCCGTCCGGTGTAAGAGCCCTGGAAGAGTTGTATGGGGTTCTCTATGTACAGGGCGATGCCTTGCTTGAGTTGGGTGTACTCACTGCTGTCAAGCTTGTAGGCGTATGTGGAGCCACTGCGATGAACTTTTGCGAGCCCTTCACGACCATTACATTGGCCAGGGTGGCAACGGTTACCTGACCGGAGAACTCCGAGAAGTTCGGAATCAGCGCTTTGTCCGGCAAGGCCGAAATTGCAATCAGTGGGGGTCTGTTCAAAGCTTGTGACAGGCGCTGTAAGCCTATCCATTCCGCCAGTCGCGCATCCTGTTTTTGAAAACAGCCTAAGTCCGAAACTTTGGTCTTGATGCTTGAAACCGAGTCCCATCGGCTGATGGGGGGCTTGGCAGTACAGGTCAGTGCCCGCATGTTTAGTAATTTTGCATACTCCGCGGTGACAGGAGCAAGAGCGATTAGGTTGTAGCGGGTGGACCTTCAATGGCCCTATATGAGGGCAGTGAACCCATCACGTTTAGAGCGTAATCCGCCCCTGCGCCACATATTCGTGGTACTGCGTCAAGGGTATGGCGGCTACACCGGTAGCGCTATTTTCATCTGTCCAACTCAGTGTTGCGCTATCGGCTGACAGCTCAATCTCCACCGGCCCCTGCGGAATAACGATGGGCGCACCATCGCCTGGGCGGTAGGTAACGTGGTCATCGATCGTGGCGTGCAGGGTGGTCATGCTGGGCTCCTAAATGCCCATTACATGCTGCGTGCCCGCAGTCGTCTGTGGGGTAGCGCACGTGTCAGCGCCGCAGCATCCGGTCCGCCGCCCACCACCGCAAGCACAACGCATAGCACGTGTAGTGCGTCAATTGACATGATGGCGTGCAAGGGCCTGGAAAGGTCGAACTGCATCACGCTGTCAATGAGCAAATGGCTGTAGGTGCCTTTGATTGCACTACCAAACGAAAAGCAGGCCTACCAAGGTGACACCCGCCAGTGTGCGTGAAAAGCCATGCAGCTCCAAGCGTTCGGTTGTCATCGCCAAGAGGGGATGCCCTTGGAAGAAATGAGCCTCTAGCCCTCGAAAAATATACACAGTTAGCTACTAAAAACGTAGCAATTATTGTTCAGCCTGTAGCCAACTCAAAACACCCCAGCGCCTGCGCCCGCCCGTTCAGAATCGCATCCACCCGGTGCAAGCCAGGGTAATGCTTGCGGGTGGTCATCTCGGCCAGCGAGATGTTTTTACCCACACGCTGTGTCGCGTGCGCAGCCAGGTCTAGCGTCTTGAGCTTGAACACCTTGGCGCGGCTTTGGCCGTTGGCCTTGACGTAGCGGATTGCAAAATCCACTAGCACCCGCTGCGGCAGGGCAGTGTTGTTGGTCACATCAAAGGCCACCGCAAGCGTGCCGCCCACCACTGCGCGCTCTGGCGAGATGCTGGGCTGGACAATCACCACATCCGCCGACTCGCCAAAACCCAACGCCGCCAGTGCACCCGGCTCGCCGCGCTTGACGGCCGAGCGCAGCGCGTGTTGCACGATCCAGCGCCGCTCGGGCTGTGCGCCGTGCAGCCAGGTTTTGGCGGTGGCGGCCAGCACGTCTGGGTGGTCCTTGCCGATGTCGTTCAGGTTGTTGGCCACCGAGCGCCGCACATACAAGGCCGGGTCATCCTTCAGCCGCTCCAGCAGGGTCAGCACAGGGGCAGGGTCGCGCTGGAACACGGGCAGGCGCGATGCCCAGGGCAGGCGGGGACGTGTGCCTTCCGACACCAGTCGGCGAACGTGTTCGCTGGGGTCGGTCGCCCACTCGGCCAGCCTGTCCAGCGTGGTCTCGGTGTTTTTTTGCAGAAAGGGCCGGATGCTGAACTCCGCCGTAAAGCGCTGGGTGAGGGTGTGCTGGGTCTGCATGGACAACTCAAAATGTTCCAGCCCAAATTCGGCCACAAACACCGTGTGTGGCAGAAACAGGAACGAGGTCAGCGACAAGCCCGGTGCCCGCCCATGGGGCTGGTTGGTGGAGGCCAGCAGAATGCGCAGCGCCTCGCCATAGTCCGGCGGCAAATGCCGGAGCATAGCCGGGAGGATAACGCGACAGCAAGTAGTGGAAGAATCTGGTATTGCATTTAGTTTCTGTGGAAACTATAATTGTGCAATGGCCCCTAAACCAAAAACAGCCTCCACCCGCAAGGCCACTGCCGCGCCCGTCAGCCAGCTCGAATCCCACCTGGGCTTCTGGCTGCGTTTTGTGTCTAACCACGTGTCGAGTGAGTTCAAACGCCTGGTGGAATCCAATGGGGTTTCGGTGTCGGAATGGGTGGCGCTACGGCAGCTCTACAGCGCGGGCGAGGCCACGGCCACCGAGCTGATGGATGCGCTGGGCATGACCAAAGGCGCAGTGTCCAAAATCATTACCCGCCTGCAAGGCAAGGGCCTGGTGACGCGTGCTGCGGTGGATGCAGACCGCCGCGCGCAGCAGATTGTGCTCAGCGTCGCGGGCCGCAAACTCGTGCCACGGCTGGCGCGCCTGGCCGATGAAAACGACGAAGCCTTCTTCGGCCATATGGAGCCCGCCCTGCGCGCCCAACTGACCACCGTCTTGCAAGACATCGTACGCACCCACCAGCTCAAGCAACTGCCGGTGGAATAAGACCCCCCCAACCAACCCTCTAACCGTTTCAGGAGAATGCCATGTCCAACACCCCCATAGCCGCCAACACCATCGAAGGCATCAATGCCATCGCCCACGCGTCCCACCGCGGAGCCAAAAGCTTTGGCCAGCAGGTGGGCGAGCTGATGCAACTGGGCGTAGAGTCGTATTACGCCGACTACCGCGCGCGCAGCACTACCTACTACTTGCCCAGCGGTGCGGCACACAGCGTGTCACTGCCCACGCCCAGTGTGGATATCCCGCCCGATTTGGACGCTGCAGCCCTGCAGGCAGCGATACGCGGCGCGCAGGCGGGTGTGGTGCACTACCCTGAGTTCATGCAGCTGTCGATGGCCGCGGGCTGCTCGGGCTACATCGTGTGGATCGCGGGCAAACACGTCAGCTACTTTGGACGCAAAGGCGAAGTGCATGTGGAGCATTTCCCCAAGACGGCCGACTAAGGGGCTGGGCGCAGTGGAATCTACGCCTGCAGCACGTTGACAAAGGACAGCAGGTTGCTGTCTTGCTGCAAAAGTTGGGTGATCCAGGTGCTAGTGCTTATGCCTGCCACACCCCGAATCCCGCCGATCGCAGATCAATGCCGATGTCGATCTCCTTGACCACCGCGTCCTTGTAAGCCATGGGGTTGAAGGCCTCAAACAGATCGGGCAGCAGGCGCAGACCGTATTGCTGCGCGAAGCGGTTGGACTGGATGCCGGCCTTGTGTTTGTCAAAACGCACGTCCGGGTCCAGGCCCGTCATGCCAACATACACGCAGGGCTTGCCTTCGATGTAGCCGGGGTTGTTCTTGCGAAAACGTGGCTCCAGTAGCACGTCTTGTGAGAGCTCCACTACATAGACATTGTGGTGGTTGCGGTGCTTGCTGCGGGACACGGTTTTCATGCTGTTGGCCTCTAGGCCGCACGGGCTTCCTTGGCGCGCATTTTTGCGCCAATGTACTCACCGTGGGTGACGTGCAGCAAGCCGGAAATTTTGCTGATCAGGTGGTGCTCGTGGGCATCCAGGCTATCGTCCACGTAGGCTATTCTCCACATGAACTCGACCACCTGAATCTTCTGGGCCTGGGTGAACGTGTCGTTCATTGCGCTGGTGATGTTGAAGTAGTCATTCGCGTTGGTGGCCGCTTGTTGGGCGTCTGCCATCAACTGCGCCAAGGCCTGTTCACTCAGGCCAAAGTGACGCCGCAGGGTAGACAGCATCTGGTCGCGCTCTGCTTGACTGATGTCATCGTCGGCGCGCATCACGTGGAACAGCAACACGGCTGTGGCCAATTGCAGGTTGCCGCCACGCGACGCCTCTGCAGCGTTATCCGGGTACAAGAAACTGCTTAACAGGTTTTGGAGTGAACTGATCATGGGCGAGGGTTTAAAAGGTAGACGATTCTCGCACCTGCTCCAAAAACGCACGGCGTCACGGGCTAATGCCTACCACACAGCATGCTCGCAAATCTGGCCCTGCCTGCAACTGCCTAAATAAGAGGCATGCTCTGCAAAGCCAATGCTGGCGCAGCATTGGCAGCTTGTGAACAAGCTTATCCACAACGAAGCCCACAGACGGTGGGCCTAAGTATTTTTGCAATTCAACATCCAGCAATCCAGCAGTTCAGCCAATTGCAGAAAATCCCAGGTGTGCAGGCAGGGTTTTGCACCCGCCTGGGTGTTATGCCCGGTCCAGATCGCGGATCAGGCTGACGACCTTGGTCGTGATGATGTCTACCGCCGGGCCGTTGGCGCCGTGCGGCAGGATCACATCAGCGTTGCGTTTGGTGGGCTCTATGAACTGCTTGTGCATGGGCCGCACAGTCTCCAGGTATTGGTTGATCACGCTCTCGGCGCTGCGCCCGCGCTCGGTCATGTCGCGCTGCAGGCGGCGGATGAAGCGCACATCGGCGGCGGTGTCGACAAAAATCTTCAGCGACATCATCTTGCATAGCTCGGCGTCGAACAGCGCAAACAGGCCTTCAATCACAATCACCGGTGCGGGCTTGACGGTGATGGTCTTGCTGGAACGGTTGTCTGCTGCGAAGTCGTAAACGGGCATTTCAATCGACCCGCCATTCAGCAGTGTCTGCACGTGCTGCACCATCAAGGGCCAGTCAAACGCCTGTGGGTGGTCGTAATTGGTTTTGCGCCGCGTGTCGGGCGACATATGCGTTTGGTCGAGGTAGTAATCGTCTTG
Source organism: Rhodoferax sp. (assembly GCA_046598245.1). Classification (GTDB taxonomy): domain Bacteria; phylum Pseudomonadota; class Gammaproteobacteria; order Burkholderiales; family Burkholderiaceae_C; genus Allorhodoferax. Next base: position 5,180 of record JBKJJC010000248.1, on the reverse strand, counting down.
CATGACCACCGCAACCATGTCCAGCCCGATAGAGGCAAGCACCTCACGCGTGACGGTCGATTTACCGCTGCCACTGCCGCCAGCGACACCGATCACGAAGGGTCTTTTAACGATTGATTTGTTCATGCAATAGCGTGGGAAGGTGCGTTGTCTGGAGCTTAACTGCGGCGCACGTTTTCAAAGCGGTTGCGATAGGCGGTGGGGGACAATCCTACACGTTGCTTGAACAGGCGTCGGAATGAATTGCCGTCTTCGTAACCAACGCCCAAGGTAATCTGGTCAAACGCTTCCTTGCTGCTTTCTAGTAGAAACTTGGCCTTTTCTACGCGCAGGTTTTGCAAATACTGAATGGGCGTTTGATCGGTAGCTTCCTTAAAACGGCGGATAAAGTTGCGCATGCTCAAAGCAAATTCCTTCGCCACTTCCTCCATGAGCATGTTGCTGGCGATGTGGCGTTCCATCCAGATTTGAATTTTCAGAATCTCTGGGTCGGTGTGATTTTTTTTGAACGTGGTGCTCGAATACGGGGTCTGGCTGCGGGCGGATACATCCACCAGCAGTTTCTTGGCGCACTCAGACGCCAGTTGGGGCGAAGAAAATTTGCGTATCAGGTGCAGCAAAAGATCGCTGCCGCTGGTGGAACCACCTGAACACAGGACTTGTCCGTCATCCGTAACAGTGCGTTCAGTTTGCAATTTCACCCGAGGAAATCGCCGCGCAAATTGCTCACTAAATGCCCAGTGTGTGGTGGCGCAGCGACCATCCAGCAACCCAGCTTGCGCGCTGACGAATGCCCCGGTGCACATGCTCGCAACGTAGCAGCCTCGCCCATGTTGTATTTGCAGCCATTCAACCATGCCTGTCAGGCTGGGCAGCACACCAAGGATGTTGAACATAAATCCCGGCACGATCACCAGTTGCGGCGCGCGCAGATCTTGAAGCATCTTGTCAGGGATTAGTCTGAGGCCGCCTGTGCAAACCACCGCTTGACCGTCACTTGACGCCGTCTCGATACTGAACAAGGGTAGTCCGTCGCGGTCACCAGCTGTGCCATTGCGTGCTGCATGACGGTGCAAAGCGTTGGCGGTTTCAAAAAATTCGACGGTGGCGGCAACGCTGGTGGACGAGCATTGGTCCGCCATTAAGATAGTGACGTTCATCTCTTATTGTCCCTCGACAGGCGGTATGGCACGGATTACAACCGCGTTGTCCGTTTTATCGCCTCGTGTGGACGAAGTTGCTGCGGTGGTGGAGAAATTGGATCATGCCGCAGCCCACTTGTCTTGAACCAAATGTGCATCCAAAAACCCGACGACCTTTTGCGCATATTCTGTGGGTTGCGCGGCATACGCATGGGTATGGCTGGCACCGGGCACCTGCCAGAATTCTGTTCGAGTGCGGTGCTTCAATGCTTGCCATAACAGCTTTCCGTCTTTGACGGGAGTGAATTCATCGGCATCGCCATAAATCATCAGCATGGCTGGGCTGCCCACCAGATTTTCTGCGGCATGGGTCGGGCGCAATCGCAGTTCCCCCGCCGGATACACCATTTGCGAAAGCCGTATGCCCAGCCGCGGGACAGGGTAGCGAGACCAAAAGTGCAACAAGGTAGGAAATGCGGACTCAAGCACTGCTGCCTTAAACGGGTGGTCGGGTTGCGCCAACGCGCACACGCTCATGGCTGCACCCATTGAGGCGCCAAGCACCGCCACCGGCAAGTCCGGATACTGCGCTTGCAGGGCTTGACCGGCCGCCAAAACATCCAACGGAAAATCCATGGTCGTGGACGTGCTTTCGCCAAAGCCATTCAAATCGAACACCATCACGTGGTAGCCCGCCCGGCGCAGCATCTCGGCATGGCCGTATTTCATCCAGAAGCCCTTGGCGACCACCCCCATGGGGTGCGCCATCAACACCGCGCCCTTGGCATGCGGCGTATGCGCCGACGCCACAAGCGCGCTGATCGTCGCCCCGGATCCACTCTCAACGCTGAGACGCCGCCACTGACCTTGGTCGACTTTTTCCGGCCAACGCCATGGTTTGGCAAAACGCCCAAAGAATGGTTTTTTAAAGAGCCGGTAGGCTGTGTTTTTCATTCTAAAAATTCCTTTTTTTTCATCCATCGCCTAGCCTGACCGCCTGGCATGCTTAGTATTGGCGATAGCCCATGGCAGCCGCTATGGGCAGAAATGACAAAAAACATGCGAATTTTTCCGGGCCCCATGTACTTTGAAGCTGGGGTGGTAAGGCTGTTCACGCTTTTAAAGGACTGGGTGGTTCTCCATCAGACCTGTGTGGACACGGCAGCGGCTTGTGTTTCCGGGGCTAGCGGCGCCACATTAGGCAGCAGCACGGTAAAAAGGGTGCCCTGGTCCACGGTACTGCTCACTTGCACACTACCGCCCAGGCGCTCGTTCACGATGTTGTAGGTAATGTTAAGCCCCAGCCCACTGCCGCCTTGCCCCAGCTTGGTGGTGAAGAAGGGATCAAAAACCCGCCCCAAATGGTCCGCCGGTATACCGACGCCATCGTCTTGCACGGTCAACTTCACATGGTCGGCGTCCAGTCGCTGGGCGGCAATCGTCACCGTGCCGTTTTCGCGCCCGTCAAAGGCGTGGAACAAGGCATTGTTAATCATGTTGCTCAACACCTGGCCCAAAGGGCCGGGATAGCTCTCCATCGTGATGTCTTCGGGTATGTTAATCAACACCCGGTGTGAGGTCTTGCGAATGCTGGGCGCTAAGGTCAGCATGATCTCGTCCACGGTATGGCGCAGGTCAAAGCGGCGCCGGTTGGTGCTGGTCTGGTCCACCGCCACCTGCTTAAAACTGGCTAGGAGTTCAGCGGCGCGGTGCAGGTTGCGCGTCAAAATATCGGTACCCTCGCGCGTTGTGCTGACAAAGGCTTCTAACGCGCTGCGGGTCAGGCCCTTGGCGACTTCGGTCTCGAAGCTTTTTACATAGTTTTCCATGGAGCTGGCCACCGTCATGCTATTGCCAATGGGTGTGTTGAGCTCGTGCGCCACACCGGCGACCAGCGCACCGAGTGAGGCCAGTTTGTCGGCCTGCACCAGGCTGGCTTGGGTTTGTTTAAGGCGGTCTATCGTGGCCACCAAATCTGCCGTGCGCTCGGTTACCCGCGTTTCCAGCGTTTCGTTCATCTGGCGCAACTGTTCTGCCTGCTCCCGGCGCGTGGTGACGTCTGCATGGGTGCAGACCATGCGCAAGGGCTTGCCCGCTGGGTCTCTGCTGACCACGGTACCGCGGTCCGCTACCCACATCCAACTGCCGTCCTTGCACAGCGCACGGTGTTCGGAGGTATAGGTGTCGGTTTTGCCAGCAAAGTAATCGTGCAATTGGGCCGTTACCAAAGGCAGGTCTTCGGGGTGTATACGCTTTTCCCAACCATCTATACGGTCCGACACGTCTTCGTGGCTAAACCCGTGCATCTCGCGCCAGCGTTCTGAATACAACACGGTACCGCTTGGGATGTCCCAATCCCACACGCCGTAACCGGCCCCATCCAGTGCAAATTTCAAACGCTCTTCACTGGCCCGGATACGGGCTTGCGACAGTCTGCGCTCCCCGACGAGACGCCGCAAGTGAACCCACCACCCAGCGGCACCTAGGACCGCGACTGCGGCCAAGCCCCAATTCAGCCAAACCAAGTCTGGCTTAGGTTCGAGGTCGTAGATGAAGCCCTTTAGCGAGACATTCTTGGGCAGCATGCCAAGGTCGGAATACACACTGCCAATGTGTTGCCAGCGGCCCGGGTTCATATAGCCAATCTCCACCAGAACGGGTTGTACTAGCGCCTGCATCTGCTTGGCTTCATACAGCAAATGCTCACGGGTGTTGCGTTTGGAATACTTGGACAGGATCAGGTCCACGATCTCTTCTGGGTGTGACAAGGCGTATTGCCAACCGCGCAAGCTGGCTTGTCTAAACGCCTTGACGCGCGCGGGGTGGGCGGCGATTTCCCGCTCACTGGTAAACAGGTTGTCACCATAAAAATCGATGCCGGCAGAGCGCGGTGTATAGGCCTGGTAGGCAAAGCCCTTTTTGTCCAGGTAGTCGGTCTCATTGGTCGCATAGGCGGAGAAGCCGTAGACCTTGCCTTTGACCAGATCGTCCGGGTTAAAGCTGTGCTCCACGGTGGTGAAATCGGTGGCTGAAATGCCTTCTTTCTTCAAGTACGCCAGCAATTCTTCCGATTGCGCCGCCAACATGACGCGTTTGCCTTTGAGGTCATGTATCCCCTGGGTGGGGCCGGTTTGTGGTGCCAGCAGCACATAGGGCGAGTGCTGGAAAATAACACCCAACACCACCACCGGTTTACCCGCTTGGCGGGCCAACAAGAGACCACTGCTGCCCACACCAAATTGGCTGGCGCCGGACAACACGTTGTTCAATGGCTCGTCGCCGGTATGGCCTTCTGCAATACTGACGGCCAAGCCCGCATCGCGGTAGTAGCCTTTTTCCAGCGCGGCGTAGTAGCCGGCAAATTGGAATTGGTGCAGGTATTTCAGTTGGAGATTGATGGGCTCCAGCGCATGGGAGGTTGAGCCCCCGAGGTAAGTCACCAAGATGCCCAGCGTCATCACAACGCGACGAGCCGCCCGCGCAAGGGATTTAGCCAATAGGTTCACTTGAACACCCCCCCCACTAAAAAACAAATTATCGACCTCTCAGCAGGAGTATGCGCCAATCTGCGGTTCAAATGGGGGCTTGACCTTGCCATCATGGTAAGGTGGAGAATTCACCCAGCCGCGACAAAGCGGACATGCATGGAAGCCTAAAAATGAATACTGCCACCACCACGACTGTGCCCTCCCCAAAGTCCCCAACCTCGTTCCCGCTCAAATGGGAGCTCGAGATAGAAGGCATGACCTGCGCATCGTGTGTCGCGCGTGTCGAGAAGGCATTAATTAAATTGCCCGGCGTAGAGCGTGCGTCTGTCAACCTCGCCACCGAGGTCGCCTCCATCAGCGCCGCACCCGATGTGGACCTTGCCGCGCTCGTCGCCGCAGTCGACAAGGCGGGTTACATAGCGCGCGAGCATATTGAGGACGTGCAACCCACCGAGCCCGACGCCACGGGCTTGCCCGATTGGTGGCCCGTGGCGGTGGCGGCTGCCTTGTCACTGCCGCTGGCGCTGCCCATGGTTGGCATGCCGTTCGG
>JBKJJC010000052.1:0-6070 GCA_046598245.1 Rhodoferax sp. | reverse complement strand
CGGATCACGCTGACGGTCTGGTCGCCACTCAGGCCCTTGAGTAATTTTTTCAGCGCCTTGTCGGCCTCTTGGTCTGCGTCACGCCGAAAAGCCACCGACAGCGTGCGGATTTTTTCGTTCAGCTCAAAGGCTGCGTCCCCCTCCTGCTCCCGGATCTCATCGCCCAGGATACGACCCAGTAGGCGGATGTCCTCCACCAGAGGGCGTTCGTTGTCTTTTGCGCGCTTGGCGGGGGCGGGAGCGGATACATTTTTCATGGGGCACATGCTAGCATTGCCCACCCGCAATAGATTACAAATAGGTTACGACTAGAGGCCATGGCTGCACACAATTTAACAATCGCCACACGTGAGAGCCGCCTGGCTCTGTGGCAAGCCGGGCATGTCAAAACGCTGCTCGAACAACAAGGTCACCAGGTTACCCTGTTGGGCATGACCACCAAAGGCGACCAGATCCTGGACCGCTCACTGAGCAAGGTTGGCGGCAAGGGACTGTTCGTCAAGGAGCTGGAAGTGGCGCTGGAGGCCGGACAGGCCGATCTGGCCGTGCATTCGCTCAAAGACGTTCCCATGGAGTTGCCCGAGGGCTTCAGCCTGGCCTGCGTGATGGAGCGAGAAGACCCGCGTGATGCTTGGGTGTCGGGTCGCTACGCCTCGCTGGCGGAACTTCCACACGGTGCGGTGGTTGGCACGTCGAGCCTGAGGCGCATGGCGCTGTTGCGTGCCTTGCGCCCGGACCTCAAAATTGAAGGCTTGCGCGGCAACCTGGATACCCGGCTGAAAAAGCTCGACGACGGTTTGTACGATGGCATTGTGCTGGCGGCAGCCGGGCTCAAGCGCTTGGGTCTGGAAGCGCGCATCCGCGCGACTTTTGCGCCCGAAGAGATGCTGCCCGCTGCGGGGCAGGGTGCCTTGGGTATTGAGGTGCGGACGGGCCGAGCCGACGTGGCGCAGGCGCTGCAGCCTCTGCTGCACACGCCAACCTGGTTGGCGGTGTCGGCGGAGCGTGCTGTCAGCCGCATCATGGGGGGGAGTTGCTCTATGCCCTTGGCCGCCTATGCCACTTTGGACGGGAACGCGCTGAGTATTCGGGCGGTTTGGGGTGATCCTGAGGGGCTTTTGCCCCTGGTCCATGCGCAAGCGCACGGCACGGTGCTGGATGCCGCCGCAGCCACAAAGTTGGGTGAAGCGGTTGCCCGCCAATTGCAAGCCAGTGTGAACCAGCAAACTGGTCAAGGAGGCTGAGCCATGCGTGTCATCGTTACCCGTCCCGTCCAAGAAGCCAAGCAGTGGGTGCATGCCCTGTGTGATGGCGGATACCAGGCCGAGGCGCTGCCTTTGATCAGCGTGGCGCCGCCTGCAGACCTCGATGCGGTTGTTGCAGCATGGAACCGACTGGGTAGTTTTGACGCCGTGATGTTTGTCAGCGGTAATGCTGTAGACCACTTCTTTGCCTTAAAACCACCCTCAGCCCCCGTGTTTGGTATGCCTGGTGCTAAAAAAATAAGAGCATTTGTTACCGGTCCTGGCAGTTTGTCAGCGTTGAAGCGTGCGCAAGTCAACCTCCAATGTATCGACATGCCGGACAAAGCGGCCGAACAGTTTGACTCCGAGGCGCTGTGGGCGGTGGTGTCGCACCGCGTGCAGGCCCCGTACCGGGTGTTGATCGTTCGCGGCAGTGGGAGCTCTAACCCGGTGGGGCTTGAACCCAATGCCGACGAAGGCGTGGGGCGCGACTGGTTTGCCGAGCAGGTGCGTGCCGCCGGGGGGACTGTTGAGTTTGTGGTGTCGTACCAGCGACGCCCGCCGGAATTTTCGGCCAGCGAGCGTTCAATGGTGCAGCAGGCTGCCGTTGATGGCTCGGTGTGGCTGTTCAGCAGTTCGGAGGCGATTGGCAACCTGGTTGCTGCGTTGGGTGAACAATCCTGGGCAAAAGCCAAAGCGGTGGTGACACACAGCCGTATCGCACAGGCGGCCCGGCAGGCCGGTTTTTCTGTTGTTTGCGAGTCACGCCCCACCCTGGCAGCTCTGATGGCGTCGATAGAATCAATGGCATGAACACAGAGCCCAGCGCCAGCGTAGCCAACCCCCCGATGGGAGGCCCGCCAGTCGCATCTGAGCCCGTTGTGCAAGGCGGTAGTGCTGTGGTGTCGCGCTTCCAATGGGTAGTGGCTTTGTTGGCGTCATTGGGCTTGGTGTTGGGTGTGCTGCTGTGGCAAAAATTGAACGGCATTCAGGAGCAGCTCGCGCGCCAAAGTGCCGATGCTGGCAGCCAGGCCGGCGAGGCCAGAGCCACGGCCAAACAGGCGCAGGAATTGGCGATGGAGACAGCGGCCAAACTGGCCGTTGCCGAGGCCCGGCTCAGCGAGGTCTCCTTGCAACGCTCCCAGCTTGAAGAGCTGATGCAAAGCCTGTCGCGCTCTCGGGACGAAAATTTGGTGGTGGATATTGAATCCGCGTTGCGCATGGCGCTGCAGCAGGCCCAGTTAACCGGCAGTGTGGAACCCCTGTTGGCTGCCTTAAAAAGCGCCGAAGTGCGGGTGAGCCGTGCCGCCCAACCTCGGCTTACACCGATACAGCGCGCCATTGCGCGCGACCTGACCCGTATCAAGGCCACCGCCCTGGCAGATACCCCCGCGCTGTTGGTCAAACTGGATGAGTTGGTGTTGTTGGCCGATGAGCTGCCCGTTGCCAATGCTCTGCCAACGACCCGGCCCGCCGACTCGCTCAAGCGCAAACCGGAAGAAGCGGTGGCCGATTGGTGGGTGCGCCTGGGTTTGTTGGTGCGAGATGAGGCACGCAACCTGGTGCGCGTCAGCCGTATTGAAAACCCTGACGCAGCTCTGCTGTCGCCCGAGCAATCCTTTTTCCTGCGTGAGAACCTCAAACTCAAATTGCTCAATGCCCGGCTGGGATTGTTGTCGCGCCAGATCGAATCGGTGCGCTCCGATCTGGCGGCGGCCTCTGAGTCTGTAAGCCGGTACTTTGATGCGTCGTCGCGCAAAACCCAGGCCGCCAGTGCGCAGCTGCAGCAGGTACGTGGCCAGTTGAAAGCCCTGGAGCTCCCCCGGGTGGAAGACACGTTGGCAGCCTTGGCTACAGCTGCTGCGGGCCGCTGACCATGCGTTTTGCCCTTTGGCTGATGGCCTTGTTCGCGGTGGCGGTGGCGAGCGCACTGTTTGCCGGCGATAACCAGGGCACCGTGACCCTATTCCTGCCGCCCCACCGGGTGGACTTGTCTCTCAATCTTTTTTTGCTGCTGCTGGCCGGTAGCTTTTTGACGCTGCACTTCGCCATGCGGGCTCTGTCTGCGTTGACCAACATCCCGCGCCAGGCACGCAATTGGCGGCTGTTGCAAAAGGAGAGGGCCATGCACACGACCCTGCTGGATTCGCTGTCGCACCTGCTTGCCGGGCGTTACGTGCGGGCGCGCAAGGCGGCAGAGCTGGTCATCTCACTGGAAGATTCGCTCAAACGCAGTGGTGAACGCTTGGCCTACGGTGGGCGGCTACGCACCCTGTCGCATGTGTTGGCTGCTGAAAGTGCGCACGCTTTGCAAAATCACAGCCTGCGGGATAGCCATTTTCAGTTGGCCCTCCAGGAATCTGCGGGGCGGGAAGCGCAGGATGCGCGTGAAGGTGTTCAGCTCAGAGGGGCCCAGTGGGCACTCGATGACCGTGACGCGCCGGCCGCCGTGCAGTGGTTAGACCAGTTGCCGCAAGGTGCCGCCCGGCGTACCTTGGCTTTGCGCCTGCGTTTCAGAGCCGCACGCCAGTCGGGCCAATTGTTATCAGCGTTGGAGACCGTTCGCCTGCTGACCAAGCACCGGGCCTATTCCGACGCTGCGGGCAAGAGTATTGCCAGGGGCCTGGCGATAGAGTTCATTCGGTCCGCACACGACAGTGTGCAGATCCAACGCGCCTGGGATGCGCTGGAGAGTGTGGAGCAGCAAGTGCCAGAAGTTGCTTTCGAGGCGGCTGAGCGTCTGCTCGCGCATGGTGGCGGTGTGGATGTGTCGCGCCAATGGCTGTCACCCATTTGGGAGACCATGCTGCAAAGGCATGATGCGTTGACGTTGGCGCAACGGGTGCGGCTGGCCCGTGTGCTGGAGCGAGGTTTTGCCGCTCCGGACGGTGCCCCGGATGCGGCATGGTTGAGTCGTATCGAGACGGCGCAGATGAGCAACCCGCGCGACGCTGTTTTGCAATACCTCGCCGGGGTCGTGTGTATGCGTTTGAGTTTGTGGGGGAAATCCCAGCAGTTGTTCAAGCAGTCCCTGGCCATGTTGCAGGACTCCGAATTGGCGCGTGACACCTGGTTGGCATTGGCACAAATGGCCGATCAGCGCCAGGATGCGGTTGCCGCTGCACAGGCCTACCGAGAGGCTGCGAAAAGGTGACGTAAGCCAGATTCGGGGCTATTATGCGGCCATGGCAACACTCACCGAACACATCATCAAGCTGACCGATCATGGGGATCGGGATCTACTGGAGTTGACGCTTTCCAAGGCACTGATTGATTTGCTGCGCATTGACCGGGTGGTCATCGCGCGCGTCCTCAGTGAAGAGGGTGTCAAGCGTTGGTTGGAGGTCGCATCGCTGGATGTGCGAGGTGGCGGCAAAGTGGTCGACCCCTTGCGGGTAGATTTTGAATCCTTGCGTGAGTTGGCCGACGAGAAAGACCGCCTGCGCTGTTTGCAAACCCGTAGCTTGGTCGAATACGCCTGGGCCGGCGAAGAAGGGCCACGCATCAGTTTTATCCCCCTGTTTGCGGATTCCGCAAGTGATGACGAAGGGGTGATAGAAGTTCATTCCGGTGCTGCATTGAGCCAGGGGCAGGTGCAGGTCATCAACGACATGGTTCACGTGTTTCGCAATATGTACCGGTTGTTGGCCTACAGCGACCGCGATGCGCTGACTGGATTGCTTAACCGCAAGTCGTTGGACGACACTTTTTACAGCGCAGTGTTGGAGGAGATGGACCATGGCCTAGAGGGTCAAACGGCTGTGCTGGAGGCCCGTGTGCTGCCGGTCGCCGAGCGCCGCCACCGGGTGCCGCCCAACTACTGGTTGGGCACGGTGGATGTTGACCACTTTGGTGTGATTAACGACAAAAGCGGCCACCTGATTGCCGAAGAGGTGTTGCTGCTGGTGGCGCGCATCATGAACAATACTTTCCGCACCTATGACCGCATCTACCGCTTGGGTGGAGAGCAGTTCGCGGTGCTGATGCACTGTCCGGATGAGGCGCTGGTGCTGGCTGCATTTGAGCGTTTTCGTGCCAATATGGAGAAGTTCAATTTCCCGCAAGTGGGGCGTGCGACTGCCTGCGCTGGTTTCACGCGGGTGACGGCGGATGACTCTCCCAACACCTCACTGGAGCGTGCCGAGCGCGCGGTTGATTATGCGCAACGCAATGGACGCAACCAGGTTCACAGCTATGATGATCTGGTGCGCAAAGGCTTTTTTGGCGATACCGTGAAAGTGGGCGCTGTCGATTTGTTTTGAGAGTTTGCGCCATGCAAAAGAAAGGGCCCCGCAGGGCCCTTTCTAATTGGTGGTCCGACTTTACGCCGCCGGTGGCTGCTCAAATGGCAAGGTCATATTGCGCAGGTCACGCTTGGTCTCCACCATAACCAGTGGTCCAGTGTCGACATTGACCGGTTCGGGACGCTCGCGGGGTACGTGCGTGGGCTTGGCTTCAGCCGCAATGGCTGCCTGCACGGCGGCGATCTTGGCTGTATCTGAGTTGACCCATTGCAAACCGGAGCTTTGCGCCACTTCGACCAGGGTCTCTGTGGGCAAGGTATAGGTCGTTACCTTGGGCATACGATCAACAGGTGTTACTGCAGCCGGGGCCGCCACCATTGCGGGTGCAGCGACTGGCGCAGTAGTGCGAACCGGTTGTATGGTGGGTGCCTCGTACGCAACAGTTGCAACCGGTACTGCTACCGGTGTCGCTTGCGGAGCTACAGCGGGCGCTACATCAGCCTCGGTGGGCTGTGCAGCAGCCTGTAGCGGAATGCGCAGGTCTGGTCGCTCTTCGCGTTCGCTGCGCTCGCCACGGGGGGC
>JBKJJC010000332.1:0-7328 GCA_046598245.1 Rhodoferax sp. | reverse complement strand
GGGTGGTCCACCGCGTGTAAGCGTGCACCTACACGCCTGGATAGATTTTTTGCTATCAAATTAGGAGCTATATGTGCAGCATTGGCGAGGGCTACAACCATATTTGCATGATCTACTTCCCCCCCAACCGGTGCACCGTCCTCGCAGTCCAGGGTCACATCAAAGACGCAACCCCCGAACTCTTCCGTCATTTCTGCCTGCAGCTGCAGGCTTTTGACCATCCGCACTTCGATGCCGCTGTAGTGGTCGCAGACAGGCAACAAAGCCGCCGCACCCTGGGCGCCAAGGAGAATATCGCGCGGATGGGCCACTGCAGCAGCCGATTACAGCAGGTGTGCGACGCCAGCTTGCTCGTCTTGCAGTTCTTTCAGCGTGACGTTAATACGCTCTTGCGAAAACGCGTCTACTTCCAGTCCTTCGACCAGCTTGTATTCGCCACCTTCGCAGGTCACGGCAAAACCGAACATGGTGTCCTTGGGGATACCGTACTGGCCGTCGGATGGGATACCCATGGTGACCCACTTGCCATTGGTGCCCAAGGCCCAATCGCGCATATGGTCGATGGCGGCATTGGCAGCAGACGCTGCAGACGACACGCCACGGGCAGCGATGATGGCCGCACCGCGTTTGCCCACAGTAGGCAAGAAGGTGTTGGCATTCCACTCCTGGTCATTGATCATGGCCTTGACGCTTTCGCCGTTGATGGTGGCAAAGCGGTAGTCGGCATACATGGTGGGGGAATGGTTGCCCCAGACAGCCATTTTTTCGATATCGGCCACGGCTTTGCCAGTCTTGGAGGCAATCTGGCTCAAAGCACGGTTGTGGTCCAGGCGCAGCATGGCGGTGAAGTTCTTGCGTGGCAGGTCGGGTGCGCTCTTCATGGCAATGTAGGCATTGGTGTTGGCGGGGTTGCCGACCACCAGAACACGCACGTCGCGGCTGGCCACGGCGTTCAACGCCTTGCCCTGCGCAGTGAAAATTTCAGCGTTCACCGCCAACAATTCGGCACGTTCCATGCCGGGACCACGCGGGCGCGAACCGATCAACAGCGCGTAGTCCACGTCTTTGAATGCCGTCAAGGGGTCGCTATGCGCTTCCATGCCTACCAATAGCGGGAACGCGCAATCTTGCAGTTCCATCATCACGCCTTGCAGGGCTTGCTGGGCCTTCTCAACGGGTACTTCCAACAGGCTCAGCACCACGGGCTGGTCTTTGCCCAACATTTCGCCAGAGGCGATGCGAAACAGAATGGCGTATCCAATTTGACCGGCTGCTCCGGTGACGGCTACGCGTACGGGCTTTTTGCTCATGGTGATAACTCCAGGAAGTGTTGTAAAAACGGCGACTGTCTGCCTTGGAGTTTACCCGCGAAATAGTCGCAAAGTCAATTTGTCTTATGTCTTATATAAGATATGATTGGGCACACATTCGAGACATATCCCACGCTGACTTCCACACGCTAACGCATGTCCGCAACCACCACTTTGCACAGCAATAACGCAGGCGCCTCCGAACCAGAGGCCAGTGGGTCGCTCACGTCCGTACAGTCCACCCCTGCTTTCAGCCCGCTGTACCAGCAGATCAAGGTTTTAATACTGCAAAGTCTGCAGGCTGGCGAATGGAAGCCCAGCGCGGCAATTCCTAGCGAAATCGAACTCGCCGGACGCTTCAAAGTCAGCCAGGGAACGGTGCGCAAAGCTATTGACGAGCTGGCGTCCGAAAATCTATTGGTGCGTCGCCAGGGAAAGGGTACCTTTGTTGCCACCCACGCAGAGCGTCAAATCCAATACCGATTTTTGAAACTGATTCCCGACAATGGCGACCCCAGCAGTGAGGGGCCAGCACAGCGCCACATCATCGATTGCAAACGCACACGTGCATCGGTGGAAGTAGCCAAAGCATTGGCAATTCGCGCCGGAGACGCCGTGCTACAGGTGCGCCGCGTACTGTCGTTTACTTCCATCCCCACTATTTTGGAAGACCTCTGGCTACCTGCGGCTCCGTTTAAAGGCTTGACGGCTGAGCGCCTAAGAGACTACAACGGCCCCATGTATGCCCTGTTTGAAACCGAATTTGATGTGCGCATGGTGCGTGCCGAAGAAAAAATTCGTGCAGTATTACCAGACAGTGAACAATGTCAGCTGCTAAAAATGGATGCCCAAACACCGCTGCTGAGCGTAGAACGCATCGCCTACACCTACAACGATGCACCCATGGAAATGCGCCGAGGGCTTTACTTGACCAATAAACATTACTATAGAAACACCCTGAATTGACTAGGTTGTTGGTGCAAGTCAAGCGTCAGCCTGCTGCGGTGCAATAGAATTTTGTTTCGCAGCGGCAATAATTACATACGGTTACCTATAGAAAGCCCATCCATGTCTGAGCTCACCCCTTCACCCCGGGCCAAGCGGCCTGAGTTTCGCAATATCAATGCCTTTAAGGACCTACCAACCTACCGAATGACAGTGGCAGCAATAGTTTCCATATTGCACCGGGGCAGCGGCCTCTTCATGTTTTTGCTGATGCCATTCATTATTTGGATGTTCGACACGTCCGTAAGCTCGGAAATTTCCTTTGCGCGGTTTACCTCCGCTTTCAACAATGGCATCGGGTTTGTACCGGGCTTCATCATCAAACTGGTAGCCCTGGTGCTGATCTGGTCTTATTTGCACCACTTCTTCGCCGGTCTGCGCCACATCCGCATGGATCTCTTCCACACCGTCAGCAAGGAAGCCGGACGATCCACCGCCCAATGGACCCTGGTGCTCAGCCTGACCTTGACAGTGGCCTTTGGCGCCAAATTGTTCGGTCTGTATTGACCGCAACGCCCTACCGCTTCTGCATCCAATTTTTCAAACCAGGAACTGATCATGTCTGTTAACTATGGCTCCAAGCGCGTTGTCGTTGGCGCGCACTACGGTCTTCGCGATTGGCTTGCCCAGCGCGTCACCGGCTTGCTGATGGCTCTCTTCACACTCATCGTGTTGGCCCAAGTGCTTTTAAGCAAAGGCCCTATGGGCTACGACAAATGGGCGGGTATCTTCTCCACCCAGTGGATGAAGACCCTGACGTTCTGCGTCATCATCGCCCTTCTGTACCACGCTTGGGTAGGTATGCGGGAGATCTTCATGGACTACATCCAGCCCGTCTACCTGCGCCTGGCGCTCCAAGTATTCTCCATTGTCTGGCTTGTTGCCTGCGCGGGCTGGGCTATCCAGGTCCTGTGGCGCCTTTGATTCCACCGAACCATCGAGATTGAACCCATGACCTACTCTCCAACAACCAGAAAATTTGACGTTGTCATCGTCGGCGCCGGTGGCTCTGGCATGCGTGCATCACTGCAACTCGCCCGTGCTGGCTTGAATGTGGCGGTACTTTCCAAGGTATTCCCGACCCGATCACACACTGTTGCAGCCCAAGGTGGCATTGGTGCGTCGCTCGGAAATATGAACGACGACAACTGGCACTACCACTTCTACGACACCGTCAAGGGGTCTGATTGGTTGGGCGACCAGGATGCCATCGAATTCATGTGCCGTGAAGCGCCCAAGGTCGTCTACGACCTGGAGCACATGGGCATGCCCTTCGACCGCAACCCTGACGGCACCATCTACCAGCGCCCCTTCGGTGGCCACACCGCTAACTACGGCGAGAAAGCCGTAGAACGCGCCTGCGCCGCAGCTGACCGCACCGGCCACGCGATGCTGCACACGTTGTACCAAAAGAACGTAGAAGCCAAAACCAGCTTCTTCGTCGAATGGATGGCTCTGGACCTGATCCGCGACGCCGAAGGCGATGTGGTTGGCGTAACCGCGCTGGAAATGGAAACCGGCGATCTGCACGTGTTGCACGCCAAAACCGTGTTGCTTGCCACCGGCGGCGCAGGCCGAATATTTGCAGCTTCAACCAATGCCTTCATCAACACCGGTGACGGTCTGGGCATGGCGGCGCGTGCCGGCATCCCACTGCAGGACATGGAGTTCTGGCAGTTCCACCCCACCGGCGTGGCTGGTGCTGGCGTGTTGTTGACAGAAGGCTGCCGCGGTGAAGGCGCTATTTTGCTCAACAGCAATGGTGAACGCTTCATGGAGCGTTATGCGCCCACGCTGAAAGATTTGGCTCCACGTGACTTCGTGTCCCGATCCATGGACCAGGAAATCAAGGAAGGCCGTGGTTGTGGTCCCAACAAAGACTATGTGCTGCTCAAGTTGGACCACCTGGGCGCAGACACCATCCACAAGCGCCTGCCATCGGTCTACGAGATTGGTGTCAACTTCGCCAACGTCGACATCACCCGCGAACCCATTCCGGTTGTGCCCACCATCCACTACCAGATGGGCGGAATCCCCACCAACATCAACGGCCAGGTCGTCACGCCCAAGGGTGAAGTACACAACGCTGTCGTCAATGGCTTGTACGCAGTGGGCGAATGCTCCTGCGTCAGCGTGCATGGCGCCAACCGCCTGGGCACCAACTCGCTGCTGGACTTGCTGGTGTTTGGCCGCGCAGCCGGCAACCACATTGTTGAATTTGCATCCAAAACCAAGGCCCACAAACCGCTGCCCAAGGATGCGGCCGATCGCACTCTCGCGCGTTTAGCGCGGTTGGACAACTCCACGACCGGCGAATACGCACAAAACGTAGCCGACGACCTGCGCGCCAGCATGCAATTACACGCCGGGGTCTTCCGTACCCAGAAGAGCATGGACGAAGGTGTGGTCAAGATCGCCGAACTGCGCAACCGCGTGAATGCCATCACTTTGAAGGACAAGTCAAAGGTCTTCAACACGGCACGTATTGAAGCACTGGAAGTGGACAACCTGATCGAGGCCGCGCAAGCGACCATCGTGTCTGCTGCAGCCCGCCACGAAAGCCGCGGCGCCCACACTGTGGATGACTACAGCGACAGCCCTGCACACCCGAACGGCCGCAACGACGTGGAATGGCACAAACACACTCTGTGGCACAGCGAAAGTAATTCGCTGAGTTACAAACCCGTGCAAATGAAGCCTCTGACGGTTGACTCTGTGCCACTGAAAGTACGGACTTTCTGATGCCTTGCGGGAAAGACCAAACTACAAGAGCGAAGCGAATGGTTTGCTCTGTCCTCAACACTTTAGGTGACCTATGACCAAACGCACTTTCTCCATCTACCGCTACGACCCGGACAAGGACGCGAAGCCCTACATGCAAGACATCGAGGTTGAACTCGATGGCCACGAGCGTATGCTGCTCGACGCTTTGAATAAACTCAAAGCTGTCGACCCGAGCATCTCGTTCCGCCGCTCCTGCCGCGAAGGCGTTTGCGGGTCGGATGCCATGAACATCAATGGCAAAAATGGACTGGCCTGCCTGACCAATATGCTGACGCTGCCTGGCAAGATTGTGTTGAAACCACTGCCCGGACTGCCGGTGATCCGCGACTTGATCGTGGATATGACGCAGTTCTTCAAGCAATACAACTCGATCAAGCCCTATTTGATCAACGACACCGTTCCGCCCGAGAAAGAACGCCTGCAAAGCCCCGAAGAGCGCGAAGAGCTCAATGGCCTGTACGAGTGCATTTTGTGCGCAAGCTGCTCCACCAGTTGCCCCAGCTTCTGGTGGAACCCGGACAAATTTGTGGGCCCCGCTGGACTGCTGCAAGCCTACCGCTTTCTTGCAGATAGCCGCGACCAGGCCACTGCAGAACGACTGGACAATCTGGAAGACCCCTACCGCCTGTTCCGTTGCCACACCATCATGAACTGCGTTGACGTGTGCCCCAAGGGATTGAACCCTACCAAGGCGATTGGCAAGATCAAAGAGATGATGGTCATGCGTACCGTGTGATTGATATGCATGAAGTAGCCGATGAACTGCTGGACGAACGTGGCTTGAGCAAGCTGCGGTGGCGGTGCCGCCGCGGTTTGCTGGAGAACGATTTATTCATCGAGCGGTTCTTCAAGAACTTCAGCGAGTCGATAACAAAGCGCCAAGGAAATGCATTGGGCTTATTGATGGACCTGAGCGACAACGATTTGCTGGATGTGCAGTTGGCACGCAAGTCGTTGGCTGAGGTATCCGAGCCACTGGATCGCGAAGATGTGCACGAAGTTCTGAGTATGTTGAGAAAAAACTGTTGAAAGGTCGAAAATGAAATTAGCTGACAACAAAGCCACGCTGTCCTTCAGCAATGGCAGCCCCAGCGTTGAATTGCCGGTGTACAACGGCAGCGTAGGGCCCGATGTCGTCGACATCCGCAAGCTCTATGCGCAAACCGGAATGTTTACCTATGACCCGGGCTTCCTGTCCACGGCCTCGTGCCAGTCAGCCATCACCTATATCGACGGTGACAAGGGTGAATTGTTGTACCGCGGTTACCCCATCGAGCAGTTGGCTACCAACTGCGATTTCATGGAAACCTGCCACTTGCTGTTGTACGGCAACCTGCCCAATGCGGCTGGCAAGGCCGACTTCACCCGGCGCGTCACCCAGCACACCATGGTCAATGAGCAGATGCAGTTTTTCCTGCGTGGCTTCCGCCGGGATGCGCATCCCATGGCCATCATGACTGGCTTGGTTGGCGCACTGTCGGCCTTCTACCATGACAGCACCGACATCACCAATCCCGAGCACCGCGACATTTCCGCGATCCGCCTGATTGCCAAGTTGCCGACCCTGGTTGCCATGGCGTACAAGTACACCGTGGGTCAGCCTTACATGTACCCCAAGAATGAGCTGAGCTACGCCGGCAACTTCTTGCACATGATGTTTGCCACACCGTGCGAGCCCTATGTGGTCAACCCCGTCATCGAGCGTGCGATGGACCGCATATTCACGCTGCATGCCGACCACGAACAAAATGCATCTACGTCCACCGTGCGCCTGTGCGGTAGCTCGGGCACCAACCCGTTTGCGGCCATTGCAGCCGGTGTCGCCTGCCTGTGGGGTCCAGCCCATGGCGGCGCCAACGAAGCTTGCCTGAACATGCTGGAAGACATCCAGAAAATGGGTGGCATCAGCAAGGTTGGCGAATTCATGGAGAAGGTCAAGGACAAGAGCTCCGGCGTCAAGCTGATGGGCTTTGGCCACCGCGTGTACAAGAACTACGACCCCCGCGCCAAGCTCATGCAAGAAACCTGCAAAGAAGTGCTGGCCGAGTTGGGATTGGAAAACGACCCGCTGTTCAAGTTGGCCATGGCGCTGGAAAAAATTGCGCTGGAAGACGAATACTTCGTTTCGCGCAAGCTTTACCCCAACGTCGATTTCTACTCCGGCATCGTGCAGCGCGCCATCGGCATTCCGGTGCCGCTGTTCACCGCGGTTTTCGCACTGGCCCGCAC
>JBKJJC010000305.1:0-3950 GCA_046598245.1 Rhodoferax sp. | reverse complement strand
TGTACAAGGCGGCCATCCGCCGCATGTTGGAGAACCAGCCCAATCTTTGGTTGTTCCAACAGGCTGTAGACGATCTGATGATTGAAGGCGACCGCGTGGTCGGCGCGGTGACCCAGGTCGGCATACGGTTCAAATCCAAAACCGTGGTACTGACGGCGGGTACTTTTCTGGACGGCAAGATCCACGTGGGTCTGAACAACTACGCGGCGGGCCGGGCAGGTGACCCGCCTGCGGTCAGCCTGAGTGCGCGACTCAAGGAATTGAAGCTGCCCCAAGGCCGCCTGAAAACCGGCACACCCCCGCGCCTGGATGGCCGCACGATTGACTTCAGCAAGTGCCAGGAGCAACCCGGGGACGGCATGCCCGGCGGCATGAGCACTACGATGCCGGTCTTCAGCTTCATGGGTCGGCTGGACATGCACCCGCAGCAAATGCCGTGCTGGATCACCCACACCAATGAGCGAACCCACGACATCATCCGCAGCGGCTTTGACCGCAGCCCGATGTTCACCGGCAAGATCGAAGGCGTGGGTCCGCGTTATTGCCCCAGTGTGGAAGACAAGATCAACCGCTTTGCCGACAAAGACAGCCACCAGATTTTCCTGGAGCCCGAAGGCCTGACGACCAATGAGTATTACCCCAACGGCATCAGCACCAGCCTGCCATTTGACATCCAGTACGACCTGGTGCGGAGCATGGCCGGTTTGGAAAACGTGCACATACTGCGGCCCGGTTATGCCATTGAATACGACTACTTTGACCCACGCTCTCTGAAGAGCAGCTTTGAGACACGCCAGATTAGCGGCCTGTTTTTTGCGGGCCAGATCAATGGCACCACCGGGTATGAAGAGGCAGCGGCCCAAGGCTTGTTTGCTGGTGTCAATGCAGCACTGCAAGCGGGCGCGCCTGCCGCGCAGTCGGCAGCGTGGGGCCAGGACATCTGGGTGCCTGGCCGCAACGAGGCGTACCTGGGCGTGTTGGTCGACGACCTGATCACCAAGGGCGTGACTGAGCCTTACCGCATGTTCACCAGCCGGGCCGAATTCCGCCTGCAGCTGCGCGAAGACAATGCCGACGCCCGCCTGACCGAAAGCGGCCGTAAGCTGGGCTTGGTGGACGACGCCCGATGGGACGCTTTCTGCCGCAAGCGCGATGCTGTTTCACGTGAAACAGAGCGGCTGCGCGGCATCTGGGTCAGCCCCAAGAACCTGGCTGCATCAGAGTCTGAGCGCGTATTGGGCAAAGCGATTGAGCACGAATACAACCTGGCGGACTTGCTGCGTCGCCCGAATATTGGGTATGCGGCGGTGATGTCCCTGGACAACGGGCGCTACGCCAACGATGATCTGCCCACCGTTGCCAGTGTTCCACGTGAAACAATGGACGCGGGTTCGGAAGCATCTGCAGCGGTGTTGGCCCAGGATGTGTTCGTGGCTGCCGTCATCGAGCAGGTGGAGATTGCCGCCAAATACTCCGGCTATATCGACCGCCAGAACGACGAGGTGGAGCGTGCTGCCCATTATGAAAACCTGCGCCTGCCGGCCGAGCTGGACTATATGCAGGTCACGGCCCTGAGCATCGAGGCACGCCAGAGTCTGAATAAACAACGACCCGAAACCCTGGGTCAGGCGTCACGTATGTCGGGCATTACACCGGCCACCATCTCCCTGTTGTTGATCCATCTGAAGAAGGGCAACTTTCGGGGCTTTGCCGCAAAGACCTTGGTGCAGGCAACTGAGGATGCATCCTGATGGCTGTTCCAATCCTTATGAGAGTGTGCGGTGGGCAGTGCTGGGCTGCTCAGCTGGTGTTGGTAAATCCGATGGCGATGTTTGTGCGTTTTCCGCTAGATGAGGTGTCCGTTGTCGCTCGCTAATGCCATGCAACCCCGCCAAGTCATAGAGCAGGCCTTGCCTGCACTGGGCGTCTCCTTGTCAGCCGACAACATCACCGCGCTCTTGACCTATCTGGAGTTGATCCAAAAGTGGACCAAGGTCTACAACCTGACCGCTGTGCGCGACCCAGCCGAGATGCTGACGCACCACCTGCTGGACAGTTTGGCCGTGTTGGCACCGTTGGACAAACAATTACAGACGCTGAGAACTGCAACGCCTGGTGCGCCGATCCGCCTGCTGGATGTGGGCTCTGGCGCCGGGTTGCCGGGCATCGTGATCGCCATTTGCCGGCCCGATATCGTGGTGCATTGTGTGGACACGGTGGCCAAGAAGGCCGCCTTTATCCAGCAAGTAGCCGTGACGCTGAAGCTACCTAACTTGCGCGGTTTGCATGCGCGGGTAGAGTCTTTGACCGAGCCCTATGACGTGGTCAGTTCACGGGCCTTTGCTTCTTTAGTTGACTTTACGAGTTGGTCGGGTGGAGCGCTGGCGGGGCAGGGTGTCTGGCTGGCAATGAAAGGCAAACATCCTGCGGATGAGATTGCGGTGTTGCCTTCTGGCGTGGAAGTGTTTCACGTGGAACAGTTGAAGGTGCCGGGGTTGGATGCGGAGCGGTGTATTGTGTGGATGCGGGTGGCGGGCGGCTGACATTGCTTGTGGCGGCTTTTCATTGGGGCGATCTTCTTGCTGACGCTGCGGATCGGTCGGGCTACGCGTTTTGCTCCGTGTCCCCCGCAGAGGGCGAACCCTCTGCTCCTCCTTTACCTGCGCAAAACGCATAGCCCGACCGATCCTCCGAGGGTTGAGATCAACAGCAATTGGGTGAGGCATCTCTGCTTCCCAACTCCAGCGGTAGGCACGGGGTATGCGTTTTGCGCAGGTAAAGGAGGAGCCCGCGTAGCGGGCGGGGGACACGGAGCAAAACGTATGCCCCGTGCCTGCCGCGTGCAAGCGAAGTGACTCCACCAGCAGAACACGACAAAACCGAATCGCCGCGAAATTTCCAACGTAAACTCGCCCTTTCCCCAAATAGAACCGCACCATGCTTGGCGTCACCGACTACGGCACATTTGTTGTCACCATCATCGTCTTCTTGCTGATACCCGGCCCTGGTAATCTGGCCCTCATCACCTCAACCAGCAAAGGCAAAATCCGCGGTGGACTGGCTGCCACCATGGGCGTGATTGCTGGTGACCAAGTGCTGATGTGGTCTGCGGTGGCTGGCGTTGCGGCTTTGCTGGCGGCTTACCCGGATGCCTTCCATGCGGTGCAGTGGTTGGGTGCCGCCTACCTGGCGTGGCTGGGCGCCAAGATGCTGCTGGCCAAACCCGGCGCTGCGCCAGTGCTGAACATCAAGGCCGGTCACTACTTTCGGCAAGCGCTGGTGATCACGCTGCTCAACCCCAAAGCCATCCTTTTCTACATGGCATTCTTCCCCTTGTTCGTTGACCCGGTCAACCAGCGTGGTTTGGTGACCTATGGATTCATGGCCGGTACGATTGCGATCTTGACGTTCTTCTATGGCCTGACATCGGTGCTGTTGACGCACTTTTTGGCCGAACGCATTCGCGCCAACCCTGTTGCCTCCCGCGTATTGGAGAAAATTGCCGGGGCGTTTCTCATCGGCTTCGGCATCAAGCTTGCGGTCTCGCACTGAGTGTGGGTCTTGTAGGTTCCACGTGAAACATTGATGCCTTAATTGCAGCCAGTTCCCCAATCTCTCCCCTAAAAGTAGCACAAGCACTCCATGCCCAAAATCTTCTGCGTTGCCAACCAAAAGGGTGGTGTCGGCAAAACCACCACCACCGTCAACCTGGCAGCCGGTCTGGCCAAGGTCGGGCAACGGGTATTGATGATCGACCTAGACCCGCAGGGCAATGCCACCATGGGATCGGGCGTGGACAAGCGCAAGCTGGAGCTGACGGTGTACGACGTGTTGCACGCGGGCCTCGGCAATGGAGGCCGATTCGAGCAACACGTCGTACACCGTCAGCTCCAGCTTGCGCTTGTCCACGCCCGATCCCATGGTGGCATTGCCCTGCGGGTCTAGGTCGA
>JBKJJC010000240.1:0-5607 GCA_046598245.1 Rhodoferax sp. | reverse complement strand
CATTGCAATGAGCGAGCCTGCTGCCGGCTCGGACCTGCAAGGTATTAAGGCCACGGCCATTCAGCAGCCAGACGGGAGCTACCTACTGAACGGCAGCAAGACCTTTATCACCAACGGATGGCATGCCGATGTGGTGGTGGTCGTAGCCAAGACCAACCCGGCTGCGGGCGGCAAAGGCACGAGCCTACTGCTGGTGGAGCGGGGCATGCCCGGCTTCTCGGTGGGCAAACGCCTGAAGAAGATGGGCATGAAGGCGCAGGACACGTCCGAGTTGTTTTTCGACAATGTGCGCGTACCGGCGGAAAACCTTTTGGGTGGTGCGGCTTACGAAAACAAGGGTTTCATCTGCCTGATGGAGCAATTGCCCTGGGAACGTTTACAGATCGCTATTTCTGCAGTGGCAGCGGCGCAGGCAGCGATTGACTGGACTGTGGACTACGTCAAAGAGCGAAATGTCTTTGGCCAACCAGTTGCAAGCTTCCAAAACACGCGTTTCAAACTAGCCGAGCTACAGACCGAAGTGCAAGTCGCCCGCGTGTTTGTGGACAAGTGCTGCGAGCTGATTTGCCAGGACAAGCTCGACACCGCCACTGCCAGCATGGCCAAGTTCTGGACCACTGACCTGCAATGCAAAGTGATGGACGAATGTGTGCAGCTTTTCGGCGGATACGGTTATATGTGGGAATACCCCATCACCCGCGCCTATGCCGATGCGCGCGTGCAACGCATTTATGGCGGTACCAACGAGATCATGAAAGAGGTCATCACCCGGGCCATGGGGCTGGGTGGCAAATAGGTACTGGCAGCGGCCGCGTTAAAGCACGGTCTGCCGTACGGCGTGCTCCCAGCGTTCCATCAGTTCCTGGGCGCGCGGTCGGTCCAGCGTCGGTAAAAAACGCCGCTCTGATCGCCACAGACCCGACAGTTCCTCGGTGCTCTTATAAACACCTACCGTCAACCCGGCCAGGTAGGCTGCGCCCAAGGCCGTGGTTTCAATCACCGCAGGCCGAACCACCGGAATGCCGAGCAGGTCGGACTGAAATTGCATCAACAAGTCGTTGATACATGCGCCGCCATCGACCCGCAGCTCGGACACGGTTGCGCCACCAACGTCTGCGACATCGCGGCCCATAGCCTGCAACAACGCGGCACTCTGGTAGGCAATGCTCTCCAATGCCGCCCTGGCTATGTGTGCCACGGTGCTGCCCCGCGTCAAGCCGGTGATGGTGCCTCGCGCATCCGGTTTCCAATAGGGAGCGCCCAGCCCGGTGAAGGCCGGCACCACAATCACACCACCAGAATCGGGCACGCTTTGCGCCAGGGCCTGCACCTCACCACTGGCCTGGATCGCGTGCAGGCCATCGCGTAACCATTGAACGACTGCGCCACCGACGAACACACTGCCTTCAATCGCAAACTCGGTGTGGTTTGTAGGTTGCGCCGCGCTGGTGGTAATGAGGCCATTGTGGGACGTCTGAAAATTGCCTCCGGTGTGCATCAGCATGAAGCATCCCGTTCCGTAAGTATTTTTCACCATGCCGGCCTTGAAGCAGGCTTGGCCAAACAGGGCGCTTTGCTGATCACCCGCCACGCCACCGATGGCAATGGCATGGCCCAGCAGGTCGGGCGTCACCTCACCGTAGTGCGCACTGGACGGCTTCACTTCAGGCAACATGTTTGCAGGAATATCGAGTGCTTGCAGCAGTTCGGCATCCCACTGGTTGGTATGCACATTGAACAGCATGGTGCGTGACGCATTGCTGACATCGGTGGCATGCACGGTCCCGCCGGTCAGGCGCCAGATCAACCAGCTGTCCACGGTACCAAAGGCGAGTTCTCCATTGGCGGCCAATTGCCGAGCGCCAGACACGTTGTCCAGTATCCACTTCAGCTTGGTACCTGAGAAGTAGGCATCCACCAGCAGGCCGGTTTTGGCCTGTATGGTGTCTGCCAGGCCCCGCTCGCGCAATGCCACACAGGTGGGCTCTGCACGGCGGTCCTGCCACACAATGGCATGGTGAATAGGCAGACCGGTGCGACGGTTCCACACCACGGTGGTTTCACGTTGGTTAGTAATACCTATGGCCCGTACCTGGTTGGCATGGATGCCAGCCTTCGCCAGCGCGTCGCGGGCAGTGGCCAATTGTGTGCGCCAGATTTCTTGTGGGTCGTGTTCCACCCAGCCCGGCTGGGGGTAAATCTGCGGCAGCTCTAACTGAGCCTGCGCGACCACCCGTCCGTCCGCGTCAAACACGATGCTGCGGGAACTAGAGGTACCTTGGTCCAAGGCAAGCAAATAGGTCATGGGTTCACTTTGAGGGTTGACTGGGGAGTCGCAATTTCAGCGACGGTATAGCGCACCTGCGCTTCCGCTAGCAAGGTTGGAAATGGGTCCGGTGGTATGGCGTCGGTAAACAAGCGGTCAATCTGTGACAGCTTGGCCACCTCCACCATCGCGGGGCGGTTGAATTTGCTGCTGTCCGCGGCAACCCAGACCTCGCGTGCATGCGCAATGATGGTTTGTGACACCTTGACCTCGCGGAAGTCGAAGTCGCGCAGCGTGCCGTCGGCTTCAATCCCCGAAATGCCAATGAGCGCAATGTCTACCTTGAACTGGCGTATGAAATCCACCGCCGCTTCGCCGACGATACCCTGGTCCCAGCCGCGGACAACGCCACCCACCACGATCACTTCGCTGTTGGCGTTGGCGCTCAGAATGCTCGCCACATTCAGGTTGTTGGTGATGACCCGCAGGCCAGTGTGTCCCGACAATGCGCGTGCAATGGCCTCGGTCGTAGTGCCAATGTTCAGAATCAAGGAACAGTCGTTGGGAACTGCCGCTGCAACTTCTCGGGCAATCTGTACCTTTCCTTCGGCATTGAGATTTTCCCGCTGCGTGTGGGCAATGTTTTCTATTGTCGAGCTGGGTACCCGCACACCGCCATGGAAGCGCGCCAGCAGGCCATCGTCAGCCAGTCGTTGCACGTCACGCCGTACCGTTTGCAAGGTCACACCCAGGGTTTCGGCCAATTGCTCCACGGAAACAGTGCCGTGTGTTTTTACGTAGGCGAGCAATTCAAACAGTCTCGGGTGTCGATTCATTTTTTGTTCCTTTGGCAGGCGGCGCCTTGGTCGCTCATCTTAAAACGAATAAAAACGAACATAATTAGGGTAAATACCGATAAAAATCGAAAGCAAAAGAATAACAATCGTTGAAATCAAAGTTTGACAAAAATACAAAGAAAAGGTGGCGTGATGCAGTTGACCCTTGAAGGCATCAACAAAAAAGTAGGGCCGCAGACCTGGTTGCACAACATGAACATTGCGCCGCGCAGCGGTGCGGTCACCGTGTTGCTGGGCGCAACGCAGGCCGGCAAAACCAGCCTGATGCGCATCATGGCGGGGTTGGATGTTCCCACTTCTGGACGCGTGATGGTCGACGGCACCAATGTGGTTGGTATGCCGGTGCGCGAGCGCAATGTGGCCATGGTGTACCAGCAGTTCATCAATTACCCGTCGTTGAAAGTGCGTGACAACATTGCCTCGCCACTCAAGCTGCGTGGCGAAAAAAATGTGGACCAACGGGTGCGTGAACTGGCCGAAAAACTGCACATCGAGATGTTTCTGGACCGCCTGCCTGCCGAGTTGTCCGGTGGACAGCAGCAACGCGTAGCCCTAGCCCGTGCGTTAGCAAAAGGCGCGCCGCTGATGCTGTTGGATGAACCATTGGTGAATCTGGATTACAAACTGCGCGAGGAACTGCGTGACGAATTGACCGCACTATTTGCTGCCGGAGATTCCACGGTGGTGTATGCCACCACGGAGCCAGGTGAAGCCCTGCTGCTGGGTGGTTACACGGCTGTGCTGGATGAGGGTGAACTGCTGCAGTATGGCCCAACGGCTGAGGTCTTTCATAAGCCGGCTTCGTTGCGCGTTGCCCGTGCGTTTAGCGATCCCCCAATGAACTTGTTGCCAGCAACAGTGACGCCAAACGGCGTTCAGTTGGAGAAGGGGCCGCTTTTGGCGCTGGGCTTGTCGTCTAAGTCAACGCCCACCTTGACGGTCGGCATGCGTGCCAGTGCGGTACGCGTCCACGCGCAAGAGGGTGATGTGGCGCTGCCCGGTTCGGTGGAACTCGCCGAAATCTCGGGGTCTGACACCTTTGTACACGTCCATACCCTGGTGGGCGAACTGGTGGCGCAGCTCACCGGCGTGCACCACTTTGAACTGGGTGAGCAGGTCACCCTGTACTTCAACCCTGCGCAGGTCTATGTGTTTGACGCCCAGGGAATGCTGGTGCTGGCGCCCGTGCGCAGCGGAGGACGGTGATATGGCACGCATAGAACTCGATATGGCCCACGCCTACCGGCGTGACCCCAAGCAGGACAGCGACTACGCGCTGCTGCCGCTGAAGATGACCTTCGACGACGGTGGCGCCTATGCGCTGCTCGGCCCTTCAGGCTGCGGCAAGACCACGCTGTTGAACATCATGTCCGGGTTGGTGACTCCGTCCCAAGGCAGCGTGCTGTTTGATGGCCGTGATGTGACCCACGCGTCCCCTCAACAGCGCAATATTGCCCAGGTGTTCCAGTTCCCGGTGATTTACGACACCATGACTGTGGCTGAAAACCTGGCTTTTCCCTTGCGCAACCGCAAGATGCCCAAAGAGCAAATCGCCAAACGTGTGGGCGAGATCGCCGAGATGTTAGAGATGAGCGGGCAACTCAACCAGCGTGCCGCAGGACTGGCTGCGGACGCCAAGCAAAAAATATCGCTGGGCCGTGGCCTGGTGCGTCCCGACGTATCGGCGGTGTTGTTTGATGAACCGCTGACTGTGATTGACCCGCACTTGAAATGGCAGTTGCGGCGCAAGCTCAAACAGATTCACCACGAACTGAAACTGACGCTGATTTATGTCACACATGACCAAGTTGAGGCGCTCACCTTTGCCGACCAAGTGGTGGTGATGACACGTGGTCGCGCGGTGCAAGTGGGTTCACCCGCCGATTTGTTCGAACGCCCCAGCCATACTTTCGTGGGCCATTTCATTGGTTCACCAGGCATGAATTTTTTAAGCGGGCAAGTGGACGCTCAAGGCGTGCATGTCAGCGGCAGCACGCTGGTGTTACCTGCCGGTCGACAGCTACCCGCGGGTGATATCAAGCTGGGCATACGGCCGGAGTATCTGACCCTGGTACCCGCTCAGACTGTCGGGGCGTTGGCAATGACTGTCTCGCGGGTTCAAGATGTGGGCACCCATGTCATGTTGAGTGCCGATGTCGCAGGGACTACCGTCAAGGCGCGCCTGTCCTCGGATGCCGCACAACTCGCACCCGGCGACACCGTGTGGCTGAAGGTGCTGGGTGAGCACACCTGCTTCTACAAGAACGAGGAGATCTTGGCATGAGCACTACCGTTAAACCTGTGAACCAGAAGGCCTGGTTCTTGATTCTGCCCATGCTGATTTGCGTCGCCTTCTCGGCCGTGTTGCCTTTGATGGTGGTGGTCAACTACTCGGTGCAAGACATCATTTCGCCCGAACGCCGCGTCTTTGTCGGCGTTGAATGGTTTGCCGCCATCATGCGGGACGAAGAATTGCATGGTGCT
>JBKJJC010000303.1:0-5936 GCA_046598245.1 Rhodoferax sp. | reverse complement strand
TGCTAACCCGCCCCGAACTGCTGATACTGGACGAGCCCACCTCGGTGCTGACGCCGCAGGCCGTCGAGAGCCTGTTCGTGACGCTGCGCAAGTTGAGCAGCGAGGGCTGCAGCATCCTCTACATCAGCCACAAGCTGCACGAGATCCGCGAACTCTGCACCGCTTGTACGGTTCTACGCGGTGGCAAGGTTACCGGTGTGTGCAACCCGCAGGAAGAATCCAACGCATCCCTGTCCCGCCTGATGATTGGCGCTGAGCCACCGCTGCTGCAGCGCGCGGCCCGCACGGCCGGTGCTGCGGTGATGCACGTCAAGGGTCTGAGCCTGGCGCGCGAAGACCAATTTGGCGTGGACCTGGACGGCATCCATCTGCAGGTGCACGCTGGGGAGGTGGTGGGCATTGCCGGTGTGTCGGGCAATGGGCAAAAGGAATTGTTGTATGCCCTGTCTGGCGAAGACTGCCGCACCCCGCGCGGCAGCATCCACATGGGTGAAGTGGATGTCTCGCATATGCATCCGGGGCGGCGCCGCAAGATGGGCCTGCACTTTGTGCCCGAGGAACGCTTGGGGCGCGGTGCCGTGCCCACGCTGAGCCTGGCGCACAACCTGCTACTGACCCGGACCGAATCCATCTCCATGCCGCGTTTTGCAGGTGGCTGGATACGGGTGCGCCAGCTGGAGGCCCATGCGGCGCGGTTGATTGCGCAGTTCAAGGTTAAGGCCAACGGCCCTACCGCCGCGGCGCGGTCCTTGTCGGGCGGCAACCTGCAAAAATTTATTGTGGGGCGCGAGATTGATGCCAAGCCCAAACTGCTGATCGTGTCGCAACCCACCTGGGGGGTGGACGTGGGCGCTGCGGCCCAGATACGCGGCGAGATTCTGGCGCTGCGCGACGCCGGTTGCGCGGTGCTGGTGGTCAGTGAAGAACTGGATGAATTGTTTGAGGTGTGCGACCGACTGCACGTGATTGCACGTGGCAAGTTGTCGCCCTCGGTACCCATTGCGGAGGCGACGGTGGAAAAAATTGGTGAGTGGATGAGTGGTCTTTGGGAGAAGGACGTGGCTCATGCTTAAGTTAGAGGCACGGCCACAACCGTCATCGGCGTGGAGCTACGGCTCGCCACTGCTGGCCTTGTTGTGCACCGTGGTCATTGGTGTGATCCTGTTCGTGTTGCTGGGCAAAGACCCGGTGCGTGGCCTTCAGGTCTTCTTCTGGGACCCAATCAAGAGCGGTTATGCGCTGAGTGAGTTGGTGGTCAAGGCCACGCCGCTGCTGCTGATTGCGCTGGGCCTGGCCGTGTGTTTTCGCTCCAATGTGTGGAACATCGGTGCCGAGGGCCAATACATTTTGGGTGCCATCACCGCAGGCGGCGTGGCACTGCTGGCCGACAGGACCACGGGCGGCTGGATCGTGCCGGTCCTGTTGCTGGCTGGTGTGCTGGGTGGCATGGCCTGGGCCGGGCTCACAGCCCTACTGCGCGATAAGTTCAACGCCAACGAAATCCTGGTCAGCCTGATGCTGGTCTACGTGGCGGTGCAGGTGTTGGGTTACCTGGTGTTTGGGCCGTGGAAAGACCCCAATGGCTACAACTTCCCGCAGAGCAAGAGTTTTGAAACCGTCACCCGTATACCCCGGCTGTTTGAGGGCTCGCGGGTCAACATCGGTGTCATCCTGGCGCTGGTGGGCGTGGCCGGTATCTGGGTGTTTTTGTTCCGCACCAGGTCCGGCTTTGCCCAGCAAGTGGGGGGGCTGGCGCCAGCGGCTGCGCGCTACGCCGGATTTTCATCGCGCCGCGCGCTGTGGACGGCTTTGCTGATCTCGGGTGGTTTGGCAGGTCTGGCTGGTGGGCTGGAAGTTGCGGGGCCGATTGGTCAGCTCACGCCTTATGTGCCGGCGGGGTATGGTTTTGCCGCCATCATCGTCGCCTTTGTCGGGCGGCTGCATCCGGTGGGCATGGTGTTCTCGGCCCTGCTGATGAGCATGTTTTACATCGGGGGTGAGCTGGCGCAGTCTCGCCTGGGCTTGCCCAAGTCGCTGACCGGCGTCTTCCAAGGCCTGCTGCTGTTCTCACTGCTGGCCTGCGACACCCTGGTCAACTACCGGCTGCGCTGGGGGAAGAAATAATGGAATCTTATGCACTGCTGATCGCCGCCACGCTGAACGCGGGCACGGTGTTGGCCATCGCTTCGCTGGGTCTGCTAATCAACGAGAAAGCCGGCATCGTCAATCTGGGGGCCGAGGGCATGATGCTGTGCGCGGCAATAGCCGGCTTTGCCAGCGTGGTGGCCACTGGTAGCGACACGGTAGGTTTTATCGTAGGCATGGGGGCAGGCGCGCTGATGGCGGCCGTTTTTGGTGTGCTGGTGATCTGGCTCAACACCAACCAATACGCGACCGGGCTGGCGCTGAGCCTGTTTGGCGCGGGCTTCTCGGCCTTTGCCGGCATTGCCTATGTGCAGGCCAAAATGCCCGATCGACCAAGTTTTGCCGTGCCTTTCCTGTCTGACATTCCGCTGGTCGGTTCGGCCCTTTTCCGCCACCACCCGCTGGTTTACCTGACGGTGGTTTTTGCTTTTGCACTGATATGGTTTTTGTACCGCACCCGCGCCGGCCTGATTTTGCGCAGCGTGGGCGAAAGCCCGGAGTCAGCCCACGCGCTGGGTTACCCGGTGCGTTGGATACGCTTAGGGGCCGTGGTTGTGGGGGGTGCGTTGTGTGGGCTGGCGGGGGCCTATCTCTCCATCATTTACACACCGCTGTGGGTGGAAGGCATGGTGTCGGGCAAGGGCTGGATTGCGCTGGCGCTGACCACCTTTGCGACCTGGCGTCCGGCACGGGTATTGCTCGGTGCTTACCTGTTTGGCGGTGTGACCATGCTGCAGTTTCATTTGCAGGGTGCGGGGGTGGAGGTGCCCAGCCAGTTCTTGAGCATGCTGCCCTATGTTGCAACCATTGTGGTGCTGGCGCTGATATCGCGCAATCCGCGCTGGATTCGCATTAATATGCCGGCTGCCATGGGAAAACCGTTTTACCCCGGCTCCTGACACTGCTTTACTTGTTCCTCTGATCCATTTGCAACCGAGTTTTATAGAAAGAACTGACATGACAGATTTGAAAAAACGCGCCCTATTGAGAATCGCAGCCCTGACGGCCGTGGCAAGTGCTGCGCTGGTAGGCTGTGGCAAGAAAGTAGAGCCCGTGGCAGTGACGCCCGCGCCCGTCGCGTCTACCCCCGCACCCGCACCCAAGCCCGAGCCGCTGAAGATAGCCTTTGCTTACGTGGGCCCGGTGGGCGACGGCGGCTGGACCTTTGCGCACGACAACGGCAAAAAGGCCATCGAGAAAGAATTCGGCGACAAGGTGCTCACGTCGATTGTGGAAAGCGTGCCCGAGTCGGCTGATGCCGAGCGTGTCATCCGTGACATGGCGGGGCAGGGCAATAAACTGATCTTCGGCACAACCTTTGGCTACATGGAGTCCATGCTCAAAGTAGCCGCAGACGCCAAGGACGTGAAGTTTGAACACGCCACCGGCTACAAGACCGCCGAGAACCTCCGCACCTATGACAGCCGCACCTATGAAGGCGCTTACATGGCGGGCATCATCGCCGGCAAGATGACCAAGACCAACACGCTGGGTGTCGTGGCATCGGTGCCAATCCCTGAGGTCATCCGCAACATCAACAGCTTCACGCTGGGCGCACAGAGCAGCAACCCCAAGGTCAAGACCAAGGTCGTGTGGGTCAATGAGTGGTTCAACCCACCGAAAGAAACCGAAGCCGCTACCAGCCTGATCAATGGTGGCGCCGACGTGTTGTTCCAGAATACCGACTCGCCCGCCGTGCTGAAGACCGCACAAGACAAGGGCAAACGCGCCTTCGGCTGGGATTCCGACATGACCGCCTACGGTCCCAAAGCCCATCTGGCGTCCGCAGTCATCAACTGGGGGCCGTATTACATCAAGACTACCCGTGAAGCGCTGGAAGGCACGTGGACCGGTGGCACAGCCGCATGGTGGGGTGTGAAAGAGGGCGCGATCGACATCGTGTCCATTGCTGATGACGTGCCGGCTGAAACCAAGGCCAAGGTTGAGGAAGTGAAGGCCGGTTTGAAAGCCGGAACCTTCAACATCTGGCAAGGCCCCATTGTCGACAACACTGGCAAGCAACAGATTGCCAAAGACACCGTGGCCGACGACAAATTCTTGGGTGGTTTGAGCTTCTACGTCAAGGGTGTGGAAGGTAAGATCCCCGGCAGCAAGTAAAGAGATAGCCCCCACGGTTGCCCACGGCGTGTGGCGGCCCGGCGGTGAAACATCCACCTCGCTAGTCTTTACTGGGCCGCTTACGAGCGGCCTTTTTTAATTCCATCCCCCTGAGGTCTTTGCACCATGAAGAAACTACTGCTCGGCACCGTGGCCGCATCCGTTCATTTGTTGTTCGCCAGCAATGCGTTGGCCGCCAGTGCCCCCAAACCTGCCACGCAAAACCGTGCCGAGATTGCGGCGCAGTACAAATGGGATTTCTCCCCCATTTATGGCAGTTGGGCCGAGTGGGACGCTGCCATGACCAGCATCGAGGCCAAGATGGATGCCTTTGCCGCCCGCAAAGGCACACTCAAGAATGGCCCTGCTGCGGTGCTGAGCACCTACCAGGCCTTCGACGAGATCGGCATGCTGCAGTACAAGGTCTACCGTTACCCGCAACTGCAGCGTGATGTGGAGACGCGCAACCAGGAGGTAGCGGGCAAGTTCCAACGCGTGGGCGCCGTGTTTGCCAAGTTTGGCACCACCACAGCCTGGTTCACACCCGAGCTGCTGAAGATTCCCCAGGCCACCATGGAGCAGTGGATACGCGACACACCCGCGCTGGCACCCTACAAGTTCACCATTCTGGACAACTACCGCCAGCAGGCCCATGTGCTGGACGAGCAGGGTGAAAAACTCCTGTCCTTTGCTGCGCGTTTTGGGCAAACACCGACCGCAACCTATCAGGAACTGTCCACGTCCGACATCAAGTTCCCCAAGGTGACCTTGTCCGACGGCAAAGAGATCACGCTATCGCCCGGCACCTACCAGGGCGTGCTGCAGACCAACTATGCGCAAGCCGACCGTGCCAAGGCGGTTGAGGCCTACTTGGCCACCTACGCTGCCACCTCCAACACCTATGCGGCCATCTACAACGGCGTCATGCAAAAGGGTTGGTTTAACGCGCAGGCCCGCAACTTCCCCACGGTGCTCGATGCTGCCTTGGAGGACAACGCGGTACCCATCGATGTGGTCAAAACGTTGGTCGACACCGTACGTGCCGGTACTGCGCCGCTGCAGCGGTATGCCAAGCTGCGCAAGAAGCTGCTGGGGCTAGACAGCTACCACCTGTATGACGGCTTCATCCCGATCTACAAGACCACGGCCACCTACCCGTATGACGATGCCAAGGAGACGGTGCTGCAGTCCGTGGCACCACTGGGCGCTGACTATGTTGCCAAGTACAAGAAGTTTTTGGCGGGCCAGCAGATCGACGTGTATGAGAACGAAGGCAAACTCTCTGGAGCCTATGTAGGTGGTGTCTACGGTGTAGGCCCCTATATGCTGTTGAACCATAACGACACCCAAGACGCGTTGTTCACGCTGGCCCATGAAGGCGGCCACGCCATGCACACCATACTGTCGTATGACAAGCAGCCGTATGTCACGTCCAGCTACACCATCTTTGTGGCCGAGGTGGCTTCCACCACCAACGAACGTTTCCTGCTGAACAAGCTGTTGGAGAGCACCAAAGACCCCAAGGAGCGTTTCCTGCTGTTGCAGCACGCGGTGGATTCCATCGTAGGCACCTTCTACACCCAGGTGTTGTTTGCCGACTTTGAGCTGCAGGCCCACAAGCTGGTGGAGCAGGGCAAGCCGGTGACCGCTGCTGTGTTGAACGATATCTATTT
>JBKJJC010000224.1:0-5177 GCA_046598245.1 Rhodoferax sp. | reverse complement strand
TTAAGCGCCAGATCATTCAGCCTTGCTTCGCTGGGTGAGCTGAGTAGTTACCTAAAGACTCGGTTGAAACGGTACCTTAGGGTGCCATTTTCAGTTGGCTCAGTGGTAATCGTCTTCAAGCTGGTGCCGCACCGCCAGAATGTTGACGGCATCAGCACCTTCAAACTTAAACAGCGCCACGCAGCACGCAACTGGGGCTCCACTCGGACCAGAAGATGCACGCCAACTTCGGCACATCGGCTGCATGCAAGTCTGCGAAATCGACTTGTGGCTCAAGAACAAGTTGCGACAGCTGTTTGCAAAATCTTTTCACCAACTTCGATAGGCGAGGGATGCGCTGAGTCGTTGTTACTGAGCACGCAGACGAACAGGCCGCTACCCACAACGCGTGCGCTGTAGCTGTTAAAGCCGCTGATGCCACCGTCATGATCGATGACCGATGTCCCGTGGATACAGCGATTTTCCAGCCCGTACCCGTAACCAGAAAACTCGCCGCTTACCAGGCGCGTTGGGGCGCACATGCGCTGCCAACTAGTCGCCGAGAGCAAACTCGCTCGCGCCATGTGTCGTTCCCATATGAACATATCGTCAATTGTTGACACCAGGGCCCCTGCTGCGAAAGGTGTCGACATGCTGA
The DNA here is from genome assembly GCA_046598245.1 of Rhodoferax sp. GTDB lineage: Bacteria > Pseudomonadota > Gammaproteobacteria > Burkholderiales > Burkholderiaceae_C > Allorhodoferax. The sequence continues at coordinate 4,540 of JBKJJC010000224.1, read as the reverse complement.
TCTGGGGTGCCGCCTGCAAGTCAGGGCCCTCGGTATATCCTGGTATCGGGGTGAGGCCCGCATAGCCTTCGATACCGGTGTGTCGCATTCCAAGCGGCCCGAACATCTGAGCGCTAAAAAACTCGGCCAGCGACGTGCCAGAAACCTTCTCAATGACCAAACCCAGCAAAAAGTAGCCTGAATTGCTATAGGCAAACCGAGTGCCCGGTTCAAACATCAGGGGCTCATGTTGAAACAACGCCAACACCTGCGCATGAGAGAGGTCGCGTGGCTCCAGGAGCTCAAAGTCTTCGCGGTCGGTATAACACTCCAGCCCCGCAGTGTGGTTGAGCAAGTGCTCCAAACGAATACCCTGGGCGTGTGCAGGATAGCTGGGCAAGTGCGTGTGCAGGCCGTCTTGCAAGTTGAGCTGCCGACGCTCAGCCAACAACATGATCGCGGCAGCGGTGAATTGCTTCGTCAGTGAGCCGATACGAAAGACACTGTCGATAGTCAGGGGGCGCGCGTGGCTCAAATCCGCAATACCGTATGCGGCCCGCAGGATGACTTCTTCATGACGGGCAACCAGCACAGCAGCGCCGGGCCGCTGGCTAACATAGACACTACGGAGGTAAGTATCCAGCTCGGTCGTGAGCGGGTGTTGGTTGCCGATAGATGTGGCGTGCATAGGCAAGGAAATTTCGGAATGATATCGATATAACACCGCCACGCCGACCCTTCCCGTGAGGGCCGGCGATGGCCGGTGCACCTTCAGGCTTTGACCCAAGCGCTGCGGTAGTCAGCCGCATACTGTTCCAGCGTAATGGGTGGCCGGCCCAACAGCGTTTGCACGGCATCTGTCGTGCGCTCGGCATAGCCCAGCTTGAAGTAACCCAGAATCATCAGCAGAAACTCGGCATAGGCCGGTGGCAGGCCGGCCTGCAGCAAGGCGCCGCGCATGTCGCCCTCGGGGATGTCCTGATAGGTGACGGTCTGGCCGGTCACTTTCGACAGAATGGCGGCCACGGCGTCATGGTCCAACGCCACGCCGCCGGTCAGGTCAAAGTCGCGCTGGTTGAAATCGTCCGTGCTCAACAGGCGCGCGGCCACGGCGGAGATATCGCGGGCGTCAATGAAGCTGCCCTTGGCGGCGCCCACGGGTAGGAAAATCTTTCCGTGTTCGAGAATGCCCTGAATCCAGAACGAGTTAAAGTTCTGCATGAACCAGTTGGGCCGGATGATGTTGTACGCCAGCCCCGAGCCTTCCAGATGCAACTCGGCCTTGCGCAGCGGTGCGTTGTCATCAGCATTGGCCCCCATGGCCGACATGAGTACGATCTTCTGCACGCCATGGGCCTTGGCGGCGTCCACCACTGGGTTGAGCAGTTCGTCCTGGTTGGTATGGCCGGGTGGCGACAAGATGAATACTTTGCTGACACCGCGCAGCGCGGTATCCAGGCCGGCACGGGTCACCAGATTCAGGTGTACCTCGGTAGCGGGGTCGGTGACCGGGCGGCTGGTCGCTTTGAGCACGCTGTGCCCTGCAGCGCGCAGCAAGCGCACCAGTTCAGAACCGACCGTGCCGTTGGCACCGATGACGAGTGTGGAAGACATATTCTTTTCCTAGAGAAGAGTGGTTGACGGGTAAATGATCCGCCCAAACACCCGTACTGCGAATAGACAAAAATTCATTTTTCATGTCCAATCGTCCGCACAGAGCACTACATCAACCCCGCGCGGGGCCATGAGACTTATGGATTTACTGACAGACATCTTTCGCCAGGCCGGGCTGCGCCGCCGGCTTTTGGACCAGCGCCACCTGCGCGATGCCACCGCCCTGCAGTTCCCGTGTGAACGCAGCATGGGTTTGCATGTGGTCTCGGCGGGGCAGGTGTATTTGCACTCCACATCCCTGCCCCAACCACTGTGTCTGCAGGCCGGTGACATGGCGATCATGGCGCGCGGCTGCGTACACACCATCAGCACCCATGAAGACATGGGCACGGTGCAAACCGTTGCCCTGGACCATGCGTGGCCCACGCCAGCAGCGGGTGCGCCTGTCGATGCGCCGCAGAACGCACTCATCAGCGGCGCCTACCAGTTCTGGCACACGCCTGTGCATCCCTTCTTTGCGGAAATGCCCGATTGGCTGGTGTTGACTACACAAGATGGTCCCTACCCCCCGGCCATAGCGCACAGCATGGAGCTGCTGCAGCAGGAACTAGCCCTGCGCGAGCTTGGCAGCGAAACCTTGGTTTACGGGCTGCTGGACGTGATTTTTGTGTTGCTGATGCGAGAAATGCTGCAGCGCCAGGGTGAGCGCACATCGTGCTGGAGCCACGGCATCAAAGACCCCCTGGTGATGAAGGCGGTGCAAGCCATGCACGACGACTGCGCCCGCGCCTGGACGCTGGAGGCGTTGGCACAGCATGCAGGGCTGTCGCGCACCAGCCTGGCCGAGCGCTTTCGCGAATCGATGGGGAATACGCCACTCAACTATTTGCGCACGGTGCGCATGCAAAAGGCCATGGCCGCGCTGAGCGAGTCAGAGCGGTCGCTGGAGCAGATTGCGCAAGAGGTTGGCTACACCGATGCGTTCAGTTTTTCCAAGGTATTCAAGCGCACGGTGGGCTTGGCGCCGCGGGACTTCCGCAGGCAGGACACGCAGGACAAATCGTTGGCTTGGCGGATCGCCTGACGGCGACAACGTATTCCGGCGTATCAATTTCTCGTTACCGACTGGGAGTTTCATTGGTGCCCATTCAAATCACGGCCGAGCAAGAGTTCCGCGTTGGGCGTTACCGCAGCAAGGGAACTCCTGTTGCGCATTGAATATGGGGTCCACATGGGATTCATAGGCCACGGTTCTGGGGGGATTACCTCTCGGGCTTAGACCGTTTGTGGCTTCGGCGGGTTTGGGCTTCCACGTTTGGATCGCCCTGGATGTGATCCAGCAAGCGCTGCTTTTGCACATCCAGCAGGCCACTCTGTTCAATCATCGGCGCCCACAAGATGCGGGCCTTTTCGACTGTCTCCGTCAGCGTCTTCTTCACTAGCGGTTCCAACAGGCCCGTCAGATTGCAAAGCTCTCGCACGACTACCGGGCTAATGCGTTCGCGTGGCTCGCCCATTGCGTGGAACCGCAGTGCGTGGCCCTTGCCTGGCAGGTAGGCGGCATACGCCACCACGTCATACGCTGGAGAAAGGGCGGGAGTGACGCCATCGCGATAGATAACTCCATAGTTTTTCCCGTGCGCGTCATAGTTTCCCAAAAGTTGGTTCACCATCAATCGACGGAAAAACTCAAGCCCTTGCGCAGGGTCCACCCGCATACCTTTCAGCAAGGCGATCAGCATATTGGCATACGTCATCCGACCCGCAGGGTCATGGTATTTGTAGTCCGGGTCTATGTCCAGAATCTGCGCAAAATCCTCGCAATGGATGTGCCCCCCTTGCGTTCGGTCAAACCGGTGAACTGCAAGAAACTGTCGGTCTCCCTCGACGGTGTAGGGTTGGTCCGCTGGCAGGATATCGGTCACCGGGCACAGAATGGCGTAGCAGGTTTCGACCCCTGCTGCGTGCGCCAGGCGGAGCGAAAGTTCCTCGACCTCGGGTAGCAAAGGGTACTCGGCGGTGGGCAGCTTGGCGATGATGTGCACATGGCTGTGGATGTCGCGGGTGCGCGCCACATAGCGGCCCTTGGACTCCACCAGTCCCAGCTTCGGCTGAATTCCTGATAGGGATGTCGCGCCCGCCAATGGCTGATCGATCACTGACATTTCGAGCGCGTCGTTGTTCTGCGTCACGACCGCTGCCACGCTGTCGCGATCGTCTTTTGTTGGGCGCGCGTACACGTTGCCGGGCAAATCCTCGCCACACATGGCCAGAATATCCATGTGGTCTCCCGGCTTACAGCCGCGCAATTGCTCCAAATGCTTGCGCAGAGGTCCCTCTGGCAACAGGTTCTGAAAAAACGGAGGCAGGCGCTCACCGGTTCCGTTGAAGAACGCTTGCTGTGCGGCATCCGCCAGGAACAACGCACGGTCTGTTTCATTTTCTTGGCGCCCATAGTGCCCCATCACTGGCGCATCTGCGTCCATCCAAAATTCCGGTTCAGGAACCAACCGCGTCATCGCATTGGGGCCTTCCCCGTACTGAAACAACAACCCGCATTTGCGAGTGCCCATGAATATGTCGAGTGCGCGGTATCTCATGGTTTACGAGGGCCACGCCCAGATTTGGAGAGGGGTTGGTTCGTGGATTGCAGAACACGCTCCATCATGGGTACAAACAACGCACGGTGTTCCTGACCCGTTTCTCGAACACGCTCAAGGTCAGGAGAATATTGAGAGGCATTCAGGCTCGATGCCATGGCCTTGGGCACCAAAACCAGCTCCAACCCCAGCACGTCGGCCAGCGCCATCAAGTTGGTCGCGCGCAAAGCGGTTTTGGCCTGCAGGGCATGCCGCACCGACAGCGGCGTCAAACCGGTCTTCTCAGCCAAGTCCTTGTAATCAAGCCCGCCCCGACTACGGGCTTCCTCCAGCACCTGAGCGAGTTC